>NZ_CP016534.2:0-300000 GCF_001687565.2 Planococcus antarcticus DSM 14505 | reverse complement strand
TGCCAACCGGTTAAGCCGCCTCCCGCTGTATAGAAATCACTAGCGGAATTTGTGCGTTTCGCTGCAAAATAAGTAATGACAAGGGTGATCCCTACGATAAAGACAAAAATGGATATAACCGTAGCATTCATTTAGTTTCCTCCTCGTCATATTCAAATTCCTTTAACGTGTTCTTAGCCATTTCATCGAATTTTGCAGCGCGTTTCATATAAATAGTCACAAGAATCCACGTCATCGCGAACAGTCCGAAAGCGAATACCCACACCCACGTGATATCTCCAATAAAAGTGGCATTTAACCAGTCTGTATAAGAAATTACGATATTAAATAAGAGATAAAGACCTAAAAATAGAATCGTTGTCGGAATCAAAAAGCGCTTTTTTCTCCTCATCAATTCTCTGAAGCTTGATGAATTTTCTATCTTTTCAAAATCAGGTATTCCATCCGGAAGCCTTTCATGAAAGGGCTCTTTACCGTTTTTTCCACTCTGGATTCCGTTTCCTGTGGTGACCTTCGTCATATTTTTCACCTCTTTTTTATTATTCCGAATCTATAGACAATTAAAGCACTCTAAATTTCTAGAGTCAACATTTATTTGTAAAAAATGTAAATATGGCATATATTCTCTTTCTCATTTTCATCCCCACATAAGTTGGGCTAACCACTTGGCTTTTCAAGTGGCTCAATAGGATGAGTTAGCGTCTTAGCTACAACTAAACAAAGGGTTTTTTCAGCTTTTACAGAATACAATAGCTAGAAGAGCTAAAAAACGAGGAGCCGATGAAATGAAAAAATGGATGATTTACGGAACAACTGGCTACACGGGTGAATTGATTGCCAGAGAAGCGGTTAATAGAGGTATGTCTCCTGTACTTGGAGGTCGCAATGCCGATAAAATCCGACCATTGGCTGAAGAATTGTCACTGGAATTCCAAGCCTTTCCGTTAGATAAACACGCAGCAGCACAACTAGAAGATATCGATCTGGTCCTCCACTGTGCTGGTCCTTTTCAAGTAACTAGCGAACCCATGATTCAAGCATGTTTGTTAGCAAAAACACATTACTTGGACATTACAGGAGAAATTTCTGTATTCGAATGGACTCATTCCCTGCATGCTCGAGCTGCTGAAAAAGAAGTCATTCTGTGTTCCGGAGTCGGCTTTGATGTGATCCCGACCGACTGCACCGCTTTAAAATTGAAAGAAGAAATGCCTGACGCAATTGAGCTGGCACTTGGTTTTGATTCAGATTCAGGCATTTCACCAGGTACGTTCAAAACCATGATCCAAGGTCTGGGCTCAGGCAGCATGCACAGGGAAGATGGAATCTTAAAGGCTGTTCCAATCGGACGTCAGCACCGGACCATCGATTTTGGGCGCGGTTCACGTTCCGCCATGGGAATTCCTTGGGGCGATGTTTCAACCGCATTCTACACGACTGGTATTCCGAATATTTCTGCCTGGATTCCGATGCCAAAACCTCAAGTTTACAGCGCACGTTTGATGGGCGCAGCGGGTCCCTTGCTGGCGACAGATTGGATGAAAGAAAAACTGGAAAAGCAAGTAGAAAAACGGGTGAAGGGTCCAGACAGCGAAGTTCGAGCTAATTCCCCGGCCTATATTTGGGGAGAAGCAAAAAATCAGGAAGGCGTCATCAAAGTCGCCCGCATTCGAACCGCCAACGTCTATGATCTGACAGTCTATGGTTCTCTCGAGATTGTCCGTCGTCTACTGATTGAAAAAGTCGAAGGCGGATACTATACACCCGCAGGCCTGTTCGGCTCCGTTTTGGTGGAAAGCTTACCTGATTCGGGTACCTTTGAAATCGATACTTTTTATCCCCGGTAAATGGAGCTGGGGTCTATTTCCAAACCTCTCTACTGGAGCCATGCCCAAAGCGCCAGTAACGGCATAGAAAATTACCATTCCATCTATCCTGTTATAAAAAGGGCATCCACTGTCTGGGAGTGAGCCGTGCCTAAAGCAGACGAATCGCTTTAAAAGCCACATTCTCTAATCCGATTTTCGAACATAAAAAGAAGACAAACCCGGAAACCCGAATTTGTCTTCATCCTTAACTAAGTTCTTTCGTGATTAATTGCATTCGCTGGTTGAATAGAGTTGGATAAGATAAGAAGCCGAGCATGACACTGGTCACAGCGGCTGTTGTCAGTAATAGGAACATGATGAGAAGTTGGAATTGAACGGCTTGAATCGGGTCTGCTCCCGCAATGATTTGCCCACTCATCATTCCTGGTAACTGAACGAGTCCAACAGTTTTCTGACTTTCTATTGTCGGAATCATGCTGGCTTTTATCGACGTGATTAATTGTCGGTGGATGGCCTGTTTAGGCGTTCCACCGAGCGACAAGATCAGCTCTGTTTGGTCTTGGTTTGACTCGACTTCTGCTGTAAAACGATTCAGGAACAAAATCGATAACACCATTGAATTTCCAATAACCATCCCGCTGATGGGAATAATGTATTGGGCTGTTGCTGGCGTAATATTAAAGCCGAGCAAGATGCCTTGCGTCAATACCTCCACAACTATCAGTGTAGCTGCCACTTTCGAGGTAATTCCCTGAATGGCTGCTCCTTTTTTCTGTGCGTTATGCGTAGCTGCTGCAATCATCAAACCGACCATCAGGAAAATATAGATTAGGCTTTCCGAATCAAAAACAAATTTCAATACATAGCCGACCGCTAGCAACTGAACAATCGAACGTAAAGTTGCAACAATTGTATCCCGTTCTAAGCCGAGATTTAAGGTTTTGGACAATACGAGAGGAATTGCTACAAAAATGAGGGTGATGGATAAGGTTAAGTAGCTCATTCGGCCTCCCCCGTAACAAACTGTCTAACTTTGTCATTTACCGGATCATTGAGCAAATCACTTTCGCCCGTTTCGACCACTTCGCCGTCCATCATCACCCACGTATAATCACCGATTTCAAGCGCTTGTTGCAGATTATGCGTAATCCAGATGATGGCAGTGCCGTATTTCCGATTGATTTTGACGATCAATTCTTCAATTTCCCTCAAAGACGTGCGATCTAAAGAAGAGGTGATTTCGTCGAGCAATAAAACGGCCGGTTTATTGACGAGTGTCCGGGCGATGGAGACTTTTTGGCGCTGACCACCGGACAAGTCTTTGACTTTCCGCTCCATCAGCTCTTCTTCCAGTCCAACATCCTCCAATAATTCGACCGCTTCAGCTTTCGATAGAGATTCTCCTTGAAGTTCCAGCGGCAAGCTTAAATTTTCGTAGACGCTGCCCGTAATCATTGGCGCACTTTGAAGTGCTATGCCAACAGAGCGACGTAGTTCAACTGGCTCATAGCTTTCAATCGGCTGATCTTTAATATAAACTTCTCCTGATTGTGCCGATAATAGCCCATTGCACAATTTTAAAAGTGTCGTCTTCCCAGCCCCTGACGGACCAACCAGTGTCGTGATTTTCCCTTCTGGAAAAGAACCAGTAATGCCTTTTAAAATAGGTGTTTTCGAAAACGAAAAATCTACATGATTAAAATGGATAGCCGGTTTATACCTTACAGACATGAATGCCACTTCCTTTCGGACAGAAAAACAGCACACTTTATGCTGTGTGCTGTTTTTCGTTGCTATTACGCTTCTAGTTTGCGTTGTGCGAACTCATCATCCATTTTCAGGAAGTACTCGCCGCCTTCTTCAATGGCTCTCACTCTCGCAATGATATCGCGGAATGATTTTTCTTCTTCCATTTGTTCTTCGATAAACCAATCCAGGAAGGACAGCGTCGCATGTTCTTGAAGCTCATCAGCTAATGTCACCAGTGCATAAATATTGCTGGTTACACCTTTCTCTTGCGACAATGAGTTTTCAAGAACATCCAAGGCGCTGACAAAATGATTTTTCGGTTCAGTCAAAGCTTGCAGAACTGGTTTTTCATCCATCATCACCAGGTAATTATAGAATTTCATTGCATGATAATGCTCTTCTTTTGACTGGATTAAATAAAAGTTCGCAAAACCATGAAAACCTTTTTTCGAAAAATACGCTGCCATTGCGGTATAAGCATGTGAAGCTTGTAATTCATTGTTAAATTGATCGTTCAATGCGTTCGTTAGTTTTTCTGATAACATGTTTATTCCTCCTATTTCTTATTTAGAATTATTATAATGTAGTTAATATAACATAGCTCTATCGCATAATCAAATTAAATGAGAATATTAGTTTTCAATTGATAATAAATATCAGTTATACCGGAATTCTTCTTCGCTTCAATGATAATTATTATCGTTTGGTACTAATAACACACCTTTTCCAAGGTATTGTAGTACGATATGTTGTATAAGATTTATGTAAGGAGATGTTAGCATGTCAGACGTGAAGTTAGATTCAAAAGTATTCGCCATCTTAAAAGAAAAAATTCAAATGATACAAACTGAAGAAGGCGCCGTTTACCTAGTCGGACCCATTCGGCTGCCTGTGAACTTATATGACGAAACTTTTATATTTAATTGGTATTGCTGGTTAAGCCTTGATGAGGTTACTGAAGACTATGAAAGCATCATCGGAAAACTCAACTCTGCAAACCTTGCGGAGTACCAGCAATCCAGCGTTCTCGTTTACGGTGATTTTGAAAACGATTCAGATGCACTGATCCGCATGCATTCCATCTGCCACACAGGCGATATTTTCGGTAGCAAACGCTGCGATTGTGGTTACCAATTAAAACAATCCATGAAGCGAATTACTGATCACGGTACCGGTGCGTTGTTTTATTTAGCGAATCATGAAGGACGCGGAATTGGCCTCTTCAGCAAAGCCATGGCGTATGTATTGCAGGAAAACGGTTATGATACAGTTGAAGCCAACGAACAGTTAGGCTATGTAGATGATTCCAGAAGGTACGGAGATGCTATCGCTGTGCTGCAGGCACTGCGCACCAAGCCAGTCACATTGATGACCAATAATCCCAAAAAAATGGATGCCATTGAAAAAGCTGGGCTCCAAATTACTTCAAGAGTCTCTTTATGGGGTGACGAATCCGAATACAACTCCAACTACCTGCAGACCAAAATTGACCGCTCAGGGCATCTCAGAGACGAGGAGGAGATTATGCATGTCAAGCCATGAATTTTATATGGACCTCGCACTCAGCAATGCCAAAAACCTGAAAGGCCAGACAGACCCAAACCCACTGGTCGGTTCGGTTATCGTCAATGACAATCGAATTGTCGGCATCGGCACCCACTTAAAAGCCGGCGAACCCCATGCTGAAATCCATGCGCTTCGCATGGCAGCTGACATGAGCCGCGGTGCGACCATTTATGTAACGCTCGAGCCCTGCTCACACTTTGGTCGGACTGGCCCCTGTGCACAAGCCATCATTACCGCCGGCATCAAAAAAGTTGTCGTGGCTACTTTGGATCCTAATCCACTTGTCTCTGGAAACGGTGTCCGTATGCTTGAAGAAGCCGGCATTGAAGTAATCGTCAGTGTGCGCGAAGAAGAGTCACGGAAAATGAACGAAGTGTTCAATAAATTCATCGTCGACAAAACTCCTTTTGTCACCTTGAAAGCTGCATCTACACTTGATGGAAAAATTGCTACTCATTCTCTCGACAGCAAATGGATTACTTCTGAAGAAGCTCGATTGGATGTTCATTTACTGCGCAGTCAGCATATGGCCATACTGGTGGGCGTTGGAACGGTTATTGAAGATGATCCTGAATTGACGGCACGTATTCCAAATGGTCGAAATCCGCTTCGTCTTGTGTTAGATTCCACGCTACGCATTCCGCTTGACTCAAAGCTTGTGACAGATGGAATCGCGGATACTTGGATCTTTACAAGTCGAAATCACACTAACGAGAAACGGAAAGCCTTAGAAAATTTGGGGATTTCCATTTACGAAACTAACAAAGATACTCAAGTAGACGTATTCGACGTTGTTCGCATACTTGGTGAAAAAGGAATTTCTTCGCTTTTTATTGAAGGTGGCGGCACCATCAATGCGGCATTTTTAGAAAATGGCTTGATTGATAAAGTGGTATTTTACTTTGCCCCTAAATTGGTTGGTGGGAAACTCGCGCCTACTTTCGTTGAAGGAACTGGTATTGAGTGGATGAAAGACGCCATCAATCTTCGTGACGGTGAATTCAGCAAAATTGGCAAAGACTTTAAGTTTACAGGCTATCCCGAAAAGGGAGGTAACACTAGATGAAATTCGGTTTTGACATAGACGATACACTGATCAATTTGCGTGAATACGCGTTTCATTATTACCAAGAGCAACTGGACAAACGCGTGGACATCGACATTTTCCATGCTTTGAAACGCGTTGAAATACATGAGGCATTCGGATTAAGCGATGAAGAAGGAAAAGACATGTGGAATTCCTCTTTAGATTTTTTGTATTTCACCAACTGCCCTATATATCCCGGTGCCCTCAAACTCTTGAAGCAACTCGCGTCGGATGGCCACGAAATCTTCTATATAACGTCGCGTCCACCAGAGCATACTGAGAATACCTTCAACTGGTTGATCGAACAGGGTTTCCCTGTCCAAAAAGAGCACTTTTTCTGCGGCATGAAAGATTTGGAAAAGGCAGGCATCATCAAAAACCTGCAACTGGATTATTATGTTGATGACAAGCCGGCTGTTTTGGATACTTTAACGAACGCTCCAGTAACAGTAATCGTCAAAGATCAATCCTATAACCGTCATCTTGATTTGCCGCGCGTTAAGGACTGGAACCAATTAGGTGATCTGATTAATAGCGAAATGAAGTGAAATTCTCAATCTTAAACAAACCAAGCGAGGAAGAATGATTTATTCTTCCTCGCTTGGTTTGTTTATATGTGCTCTATTCTTTTCTAAAATCGAATTTTCTCTTTATCTAACTTTGTCTTCTTCACTCAATTGACATTGCCTGAAAGCTTCGTCCAAGGTATCAAATCTGCCTAAGCGATGGACTTTTCCACTTCTGATATCCATAAAGGTATAAATCGTCACATGGCCACTTTGGTTTTGCCAAGTTGCTTTCTGCACGCAAATCACTTCGTCACCTTTAGCATAGTAGCTTTGCGTATCCATGTGAACGACCGACTCCTCGATCCATTTCTGAAGAATATCATGGCCTCCTGCCACACCTCTTGGACCAACCAATTCAATATGAAGATCTGATTACTTCCAACACCGCTTTAACATCCTTGTCGTTTACTTTACTTGTCCATTGATCTGCAATTTTGAGATTGTCCTCCATTGCCGCTTTTCCTTTCCTCTATCTTGTTGACGTGTTTTTTCTGCAACTCTACAGAATCGAAAAAGAAGACAGGAAAAACCCACCTTCTTTAGTAATTCTCGTTTTTCAGCTTTTTAAACGTTTCTACAAATTTATCAGGGTCTGTATAGATTTTATAGGTCAAGACGCCGCGATGTGTATGAAGATAAAGCAAGCTGGCTTCAGACGAAAATGATTTATAAGAGATATCCCATATATTCTCTACGTGAAACTTTGTTGCAGAAGTCACCAATGTATCTGTGAACAATTGAATATTGCATTCGGTTTCGACGATTTTCATTTCGCCAGCCTCGATGGAGCGCTCTGTGTCGATGTAAGTAATGGACGACAATAAATTTAGTTGGTCCAAGCCGGCATTCCTCCTATAGTTCCTTTTCTAGAAGTTTATCGTATAGGAAGGGTTTTAAGCAAAACATCCGTTTATTCCAAGGTCCAAAAGTTAATTTCGGGTAAATAGACTGGTTGACTCAGTGCGTGTTAAACTATTCTCACAATATATTATTCATCCAGGAGGGCTCTTATGGAAACTTGGTTTGCTGCGACATCCACCCATTCTTTCAATCCCTTTTCCTTGAACCACATGCTGGCATTGGTCATTGCTGGTGCGGGAATTATTGTACTCGTCTCTGCGAAAGAGCGATTGAGAGAAAAGAAGCAACTATTTCAATGGCTGCGCTGGTCGCTACTGTCTATTCTTTTCATTTCGGAATTTTCCTATCATTACTGGGCCATTACAAATGGGGTATGGAGTTTCAGTGGACGGATGCCTCTTCACTTATGCGGAGTGGCTTCTATTGCTGCCATGATCGGTCTGCTAACCATGCGTCCCCTATGGATTCAACTTTCTTTTTACATCGGCATTGTGCCTGCTATCTTGGCTTTGATTACTCCAGAACTGCCATTTGACTATCAACATTTCCGTTTCTGGAAATTCTTTGTGCACCATACAGCAATTCCTTGGGCCTGCTTATTTTTGGCATTATGCCGACCTGACGCCATTACTTTGCGCTCCGTTTTTTCCGTCTATACGCTGTTGCTTGCTTATGCAGCGCTTATCGGCTTCTGGGTCAACCCATCAATTGACTCCAATTATCTTTATTTGATGCAGCGTCCGACAACCACTTCCCCGCTGGATTTCTTTGGTGATGGCATTTGGTATTACATCAACCTTTGTCTGACAGCCTTGTTGTTGTTTTTAGGTCAATATCTGCTGTTCCGAAAGTTCTTTAAAAGCCCTTAGCATGGTTATTCAATCTCAAAGTAATCTTGTCGTTTCTCCAAAGTTTCCGTTTCTTTCCTTTGCTAAACAATGGTTTCAGTGATGTGCCATTGGGCAATAAAAAGAGAGGCTCCTGAGTCTAGGAGCCTCTCTTTCAAGCTTGTTTGACCAATAATCCAGTTAAGGCATCAATGAAGAATTGATTTTCCTCCGGTGTTCCGACAGAAACCCGCACATAATCAGGTAACCCCCAAATTTTCCCGTGACGGACAATTACACCTTTCGCCATTAGCTCCGTGTACAGCTTTTCACCATCTTCACCTATTTGCACTAATACGAAGTTGGCCATGCTTTCGATGTACGCTAATCCCAGTTCATCAAAGGCCTTGTATAATTGTTTACGGCCGGCTTTATTGGTTTCCTGCGAAGTCTTTACGTGCTCAGCATCTTCAATAGCTGCTGTTGCTGCAATTTGTGCTAAAGTATTAACGTTGAATGGCTCTTTTACTTTTAAGATCGATTGAATAATCGACTCAGAGGCGATACCAAAACCAACACGTACTCCGGCAATGCCGTAAATTTTCGAGAAAGTCTCCAGCGTCAGAACTGGATACCCTGCGTTGATGTATTCGATGCCATTGGTATAATCGGTCGCGTCTGCAAAATGATCGTAAGCAGCATCGATAACTACTAATACATCATCAATTGCTTTCACTAATTTATCCAAATCCGATTTGGTCATATACGTACCTGTCGGATTATTCGGTGTACAGATATAAATAATTTTGGTTTTATCCGTAACAGCGGCAATCATCGCATCCACATTGAATTCGAAGCCTTCTGAGAATTTTACTGGGACCACCGTTGCCCCCATAATATGTGCGCCAAAATCGTATTCGCTGAACGATGGAGACGGTACAATCACTTCGTCTCCTTCTTCAAGAAAAGCTTCAGAAATCAGTGTGATCAGTTCGTCCGCTCCATTTGTTGGAATGACCTGCTGCGGGTTCACATGAAATTCCTTAGCAATTGCTTTTTTCAATGCGCTGGCATCTGCATCCGGATAGCGGTTCAATTCCGCTAACCCATTTTGGATAGCAACTAAGGCTTTAGGGGACGGCCCCAATGGATTTTCATTGGAGGCCAGTTTAATGACACGGTCCAATCCCAATTCTTTCTGTACTTCCCAAATTGGTTTTCCGGGAGAATAAGGCTGAATTTTGTCTAATGTTTTGCGCGCTTTAATATTGCTTGAGCTTGTCATTGAAATTCCCCCAAAAGATGTAAGTGTTGTACCATTCTTTGTGTTCTTATAATCATATCAGCCTTAGCGGGCAAATCAACCGAAAAAGCTATCAAAGTAGTGCGAGCTCTTCTAGAATCGGCCGAACAGAAACAGTAGCGATAATCTTCCTCTATCAATTTGTACACCTGCTATTCAGCACAAATTTCTTCCTCTCATTATTATACAGAATTGCGGCATTAGTTGAACATACTTAGCCAACTATTTGTGACGGACAATAAAATATGCTTTACTGTTAAGCAGACAGAGCTAAAAAGAAGTTTTACAATGATCAAAAAAATGAAATTCGCATTCACCCCTTTTCTTCTATTACTGACGCTAGGCGCATGCTCTGATAATGAAGACACAACACCTGAAGAAACTACAGAACCCGAAACGACCGAGGAAGTTGCCGGTGAGACAGCCCCTGCGGAATCCTCCCTGGAATTGCCTGCTCAAGAAGAAGTGGTAGTCGTTGTGGACGGAGAAGAAATTTCAGGAAATGTCTACAATAGCGTAGCACGGCAGCTGGAAACTACATTGGCTGCTCAAGGACATGCAACATCGGATGAAACTGCCGAGATGGTGAAAGAGCAAGCAATGTCCGTGTTGGTGGGCAATAAAGTGATCTTGAATGATGCAGAGCAAAAGGGCTACGTGGCCAACGAAGACACGGTCAAAGAACGCTTGGAAGAATTGAAAGGCCAGTTTGAGACGGCAGAAGGAATAGACGAAGCATTAAAGGAAACCGGATTTATACTGGAGGATACGGAAGTACAGCTCCGAGAGCAACTAGTATATGAAGAGTATGTTGCAGAAGAAATAAAAGCCGATAGAGTGACCGATGAAGAAGTAAAAGAAGCTTACGAAGGCTTTGTTGAAACTTCTGAAAAAGAAGCTCCTGCCTTTGAAGAAATGGAGCCGACTATTCGTCAGTCACTCGAGCAGCAAAAAACACAGGATGCGGTATTCACTCGCATCGAAAAGCTGAAAGAATCAGCTGAAGTTGAAGTCAAGATTTAACCAAAAACATCCTGCTCATACAATTGAGCAGGATGTTTTTTTTAGTTAGGCTAGTTTTTCTGAACAATAAGCAAGGATTTCTTCTTCTTCCTCATCTTCAAGTCCAAATTCAAGTGCGCCTCTTGTTTGCTTGTCGATAAAGTTGTAATGCGCTATGCGGGCTCCGGTTTCTTCTGCAGCAATAATAACGCGCAGTTCCAAGCCGCTTTCAGTATACAGTTCGTCATCTTCATCAACTTCAACATTTAACAAAAACTCGTAACGATCGCCTACCATAATGCCCGTAGGATCGTTAATTTTGTGAAACACATAATCTGTAATTTGCATTGTAACACCTCCGTTCTTCTATTCTAGCTTGTCTGCACCTTTTTGGACAGTTGAACGGAGAAATAAAACGTTTAATGCGATATTAAAAGGGAATACAGGCAGGGTGAAGACAATTAAAGGAGTGGATATCGAATGAACGTATTAGTTATTGGAGCAAACGGTCAAGTCGGTCGCAACGTTGTCAAAGAATTAGCAGCATCAAACCATGAAGCAACTGCCATGGTCCGCAAACAAGAACAGGTAGATAAGATGAAAGAACTTGGAGCTTCCAAAGTAGTACTGGCAGACCTTGAAAAAGATTTCAGCGATGCCTTCGAAGGCGTAGACGCTGTCATTTTCGCTGCAGGCTCTGGACCTTCAACAGGAGCTGACAAGACTTTAACCATCGATTTATGGGGCTCAGTCAAAGCGGCTCAATACGCGCAGGAAAAAGGCGTCAAACGCTTTGTACAATTGGGATCGGTGGGATCAAATGACCCTGATGCCGGCGGCGAAGCGATGAAGCCTTATCTTGTAGCCAAACGCACAGCAGATGAATTGCTTCAGGCAACCAATTTGGATTATACAATTGTCCGCCCCGGAGCGCTGTCAGACGAAGACAAGTCCGAGAAAATTGAAGTATCTCTAAAAGGCTTCTCCTCATTGGAAGGAAGATCCATTCCAAGAGCAGATGTAGCACATGTCCTAGTTGACGTGCTTGACCGCAACAATACTTACAACAAAGTATTCGAAGTGCTACAAGGCGATCAGCCGGCCAGTGAACAATTGAATTCCTTATAGAAAAGACTGGAATAGCAAGCAAAAAAGAGCGGATGGATTTCCGCTCTTTTTTGTGTTAAAATAGACAATACGATAACCAGAGGACGTGATAAGCATGATTAATATTCAACCACCCAAAGCGGATGTGACGATTACACAGCGCAAACAGGAAATTACAGGTGACGAAGCCGTCATTAAACCGTTATTCGGCTTTATCGATTTGCACGATATTCCACGCGATAAAGGCGGTATCATTCAATTCTTCAACCATAGCGGCGAGCTATTGTTTGTTGGAAAAGCCCGTAAACTTCGTCAGCGTGTGAAAAAGCATTTCGAGGATTCGGTATCTCCGTTGAAAAACCATCGCGAAGAAGTATACCGCATTACGGTTTCCATCATCGAAGATCCGATGGAACGCGATATTTACGAAACGTATTTGATTAACACACAAAAAGCCAAATACAATGTTGATAAAGTATTTTATCAGGAACAACAATAAAAAAACGGAGGCCCTTTGGCTCTCCGTTTTTTTATTGTTCTAGATAAGTTGAACGAGTGATTTCAGCCTATGAATATTCCACAAACCAGCTGTACTTTCGGGCCCACAGGATGTGGGTCATGCAGGTAGTGCGACAGGACGTCGCGCGACTAGCTGCCAAGAGCTTGACCCAAAATCCACTCGGGCTTTACGCCCGAGTGGATTTCGACACTTCGCTATTTTGCGAGAGTCTCCGCTAGTTCGCCCCCTATCTTGATGATTTGTTACTAAAAGATGCTGAGAAGAAAGAGCGAAAGACGGAGAAATACAAAAATGTGCTACTGGAGTAGTGAAGCGACATCCTATCACGGTGCCAGTTACATGACCCACATCCTTTGGGCACTAAGCATTTTCTGACATGCCGCTTCTTCAGTTCAACCTACATACACTTACTCTGTTAGCCATTTTTCGAAATAATGATGGCTATGGCCTTCAGGGTGATTATTAATTAAGCCGAATTCCGAGAAGCCCTGCTTTTTATAGAATTCCGGAGCTTGAAAACTAAAGCTGTCAACTATCATCAGTCGGTAGTTTTCAGTACGTGCGTAAGCTTCTGTTTGAACCATCAGCTTTTCCGCAATGCCTTGGCCTCTGGCTGTCGGATCCACCCAAAGAAAATCGATATGAAGCTGCCGCCAAAAACCCGTGGTCGTTAATCCTCCTATGATTTCCCCCGCTTCATTACGGACGATAAAGCTCATTTGTTCGAATTTAGATTTTACTTCTCCGGGTAAACTGGCAACATTGTGTTCGATGACCTTTTTCCGGATAAAGTCGCGATCCTCCGCCACTTCTTGTTTAGTGATTTTCATTAGTATAGCCTCCTGTTAACTGATTTAACTGCCTTTTCCCATCTTCTCACCATTTGCTTCTTTTGTGCACCTTCTTCTACCTCGATGTTTTAATTTCCCATCCAAAAGGAATAGTAAATTAATAACTAAGTTTTTTGGAGGAAACCATATGTCATCATATATAAAAGAAAGTCTATCCGCCAGCTGCCAAAGCGAATACGATCCGCTCCGGCGCGTTCTGCTTTGCCACCCACGCTATATGGAAATAAAAGATGTCATCAATGATATCCAAAAAAGATATAAAGATGAAAACATCGATGTGCCCAAAGCGCTCCATCAGCACAATGAATTTGTCCAGGCATTGATAGATCAAGGTGTGCAAACCGATTTAATCGAGCCCTCTGACGAATATCCCGAACAAGTTTTCACGCGCGATATCGGATTCACCATTGGGGAGACGGTCTTTATCGGCGAAATGGCTTCTGAAATTCGTCAAGGAGAAGAACAGGAGCTTCGGAAGTGGATGGATGTACACGATGTCAACTTCAAGCATTTGACGGGCCATCGCATCGAAGGCGGTGATGTCATCATCGACCGCGATACTGTCTTTGTCGGCATTAGCAGCCGAACTTCCAAAAAAGCCATTCGTGATCTGCAACTCGAACTCCCGGATTTTGAAGTCATGCCGATTTCTTTTAATGAAAAATACCTGCATCTTGACTGTGTTTTCAATATCCTGTCGCCAACCGAAGCGCTAGTTTTTCCGGAAGCATTCGACATGGCTACTGTTCAGATGCTGGCTGAACGTTATACCTTGATCCGTGTCAACGAAAAAGAGCAATTCGCGCTTGGTGCCAATGTGTTATCCATTGGTGACCGGAAAGTGTTTAGCCAACCGCAGAACCAGCAGGTCAATAAGCAGTTGACGGCGCGCGGCTTCCATGTCATCGAAGTCGACTATTCTGAAATCATCAAGTCCGGCGGGGCTTTCCGCTGCTGTACCATGCCATTAATTCGGGTATGAGCGAACTTACTCATGCTATCGGCGGCCGACTTAGGAGCTCGACACCACAAGTCATAGTTCTCAAATCAATAGTAAAATCCCAAGCCTTAAGGCTTGGGATTTTCTGTGTGCTTTATCGTTGGCTTGCTGCTTCCTGATTTACTAGCACAATAAATTCTTTCATCAGTTCCACTCCATCTGGTGTCCCAATCGATTCAGGGTGGAATTGGATTCCATAAACTGGATATTCTCGATGTTTCACGGCCATGATCGTCTCATCATCGAGCGCCCGCG
Organism: Planococcus antarcticus DSM 14505; assembly: GCF_001687565.2. Lineage (NCBI taxonomy): Bacteria > Bacillati > Bacillota > Bacilli > Caryophanales > Caryophanaceae > Planococcus > Planococcus antarcticus. Next base: position 285,474 of record NZ_CP016534.2, on the reverse strand, counting down.
ACTGGACCTCTAGACATCCTGCCAACGTTTCCGGTTCCAACACAAGCGAATGATAGCGCATAACCGGCAAGGGCAACGGCATGTTTTTAAACAATCCCTGATAATTATGTGACACTTGCGACACTTTTCCGTGTCGGATAACGGGAGCTTGGATGACTTTGCCGCCAAACGCCGCTCCAATTAACTGCTGTCCCAGACAAATGCCTAGAATTGGAATGGAGCGGTGCAGTTGCTGGATCAGCTCCATCGATTCGGGCAATTCCAGTGGATGGCCAGGTCCAGGTGAAAGGATAATGGCTTGTGGGTTTTTCGCTTTGATTTCATCGACTGTTAAAACGCCGTAACGGACCACTTCAACTTCAACGCCCATAGCAGCAACTGCCTGATAAATGTTATAAGTAAACGAATCGTAATGATCGATTAACAGGATCATCCAAACACCTCCGTAAGTGAGCGAGCTTTATGCAGCGTTTCTTCATATTCCGCCTGTGGATCCGAGTCAAAGACGATGCCTGCCCCCGCTTGGACATGGACCATTTCATCTTTAACCACAAAGGTGCGGATTGCCAGTGCGACGTCGAGATTGCCGTTGAATCCTAAGTAGCCAATAGCTCCTCCATAGACTCCTCTGCGCTCTTCTTCAAATTCCTGTATCAATTGCATGGCTCGCACTTTTGGAGCACCAGAGACCGTACCCGCGGGCAGACAGGATACCAAAGCATCTAATGGGTGCATTTTTTTATCGAGCTCCCCTGTCACTTCCGATACCAAGTGCATAACGTGCTGGTATTTCTCGATGACCATGTATTTCGGCACTTCAACAGTCCCAATCTGCGCCACCCGCCCTACGTCGTTGCGACTGAGATCTACCAGCATTTTGTGTTCCGCCTGCTCTTTTTCATCGCCAGCCAACTCTTCTGCCAAACGGTTATCTTCATCTACAGTTTTGCCGCGTTTACGGGTCCCAGCGATTGGGTTGGTCACCATGTGGCTGTCCCGAATCGTCAGCAGACTTTCAGGTGAAGCTCCTACAACAGCATAGCCGTCAAAATCGATGAAGAATTGATAGGGAGACGGATTTTGCTTGCGCAATTTCCGGTACAGCGCAAAAGCATCCCCTTTATAACTCGCAGACAGGCGCTGAGACAGCACCAATTGGAAGACATCCCCTTTACGAATATGATCTTTTGCCTGCTCTACCTGTTTACGGAAAAAGGCATCGCTAGTTTTGGAATCGAATTGTAGAGAATCCTGATCTGTTGCAATAGCTGTTTTTTCCGGAACGGCCAATTGCTGTTCAATTTCATCGAGCTTGTCTTCAAACGTCAAAATCGTCACATCATTTTTTACATGGTCGAATACCACGATGGTTTCATAGATCTGCAGATGAATATCGGGCATCTGCAAGCTATCTTCTTTCGGTTTTTTAATTGGCTCGTAAACCTGAATGGCATCATAGCCGATATAGCCGAGGGCACCCCCTGTAAAAGGAAGGCCTTCCACTTCCGCATCATAACGGGGCATTAACCTTTTAATTAGTTCCAAAGGTTTGCCGTCATGAACTTGTTCAATACCTGTCCGAAAATCGATTTCCCGCAACCGCTGACCGTTACCGATATAGCCGATGGATGGGTTTGCTCCAATAAAGGAATAACGGCCTGTGACACTTGTTTTCAATGAACTTTCAAGCAGGCATTTGCGTTCTCCTGCTAATCGGTTAAACACCGCAATCGGCGTCAAAGAATCTCCATCAATTTTTCTCGTCTTCATTTCCATACTCATCTCGACTCATCTCCATTTCCTAAAGGGCGCACGTACTGCTAAGCGACGCGCCTTTGGTTCTGCTTTCTTGCTAAAAAATAAAAAAAGCCCCCTGCAGGAACAGAACTGTTCCTTGCAGAGGACGGAATGACCGCGGTACCACCTCATGTTAAAGCCGACAAAGCTTTCACTTGATCCCTGATAACGTGGGGAAACGGATTCTTCTACTGACTTGTTCAAAGAATCACTCATAAGCCCATTCACTCAGACACCCCGCCAGTTCCCACCTGCCACTGACTCTCTTTGAGAGGTTGATCTGCGCTACTCTTCTTACTCATCGATTTAGCTCTGCTCTGCTATGCTCAACTGGAATTCGGCGGTGTCGCTTCCGACCCCTTCAACCGCAATCCGTACATAAAAGGTTGTGCCCATCGTATTCAATTCAGGCTCATTTGTCAACTTAAACACACCTTATTTAGATAATTCTGTATTTACTGAGTAGATTAAGGTATAAATAAAGTAAGCATTTTTACTTTTGAAATAGAGGGAGGAGAAAGATGATGAAGAATTATTCATTTTTGCCACTGGGTGTTTTAGCCTTAGGATTGCTGCTTAGCGGTTGTGCTGGTGAAAGCACAAGCGATACAAGCACTGAAGGCGCAGAAGACAGTACCCAGATCAGCTTTATCCACTGGAGAGGCGAAGACAAAGCTGTATTGGATGATATCATTACGCAGTTTGAAGATAAAAATCCCGATATTTCGGTGGAAATGACTATTTATCCGTCCGAGCAATACCAAGCTACCGGCCAACGCTTGCTCCAGGACGGTTCAACGGGTGACGTCTTCACATCCTTCCCGGGAGCACAATTCGAAGCCATTGCCAGCGCCGGATTATTTGAAGATTTGAACGGTGAGGATTTCGTTTCCAATTTCGATGAAGAACTAATCAGTGTCGGACAAAAAGACGAGGCTCAACTTGCACTTCCTTATCAACTGGTCTTCAATATGCCCGTTTACAATAAAGGCATGTTTGATGAACTTGGCCTGGAAGTACCGAAGAGCTGGACGGAGTTTCAGGCAGTGGCTGACACACTCCTTGAAAATGGCATTACGCCGATCGCCTTCCCTGGTGCAGACATCGGCCCTAATCAATTCATGAACAGCATGATGATGAACAATGCACCCGATGAAGATGTTTTTGAAAAGCTTCAAAATGGAGAAGAATCTCTGACCAATGAATGGTGGGTCAAGACTTTGGAAGATTTCCAGCTGCTTGAAGAAAAAGGCTATATCCAAGCCGACTCATTGGGTACTTCCCAGGATTCTGCTATGGCGATGGTGGCCAATGAAGAAGCCGCCATGCTCGCAACAGGTTCTTATCATATGTCTGCCTTGTTGGATTTGAACCCAGATCTTGAACTGGATTTGATGGCACCGATCACAGTTGAAGAAAGCGAAGCCGTATATGAAGGCATCAATACAGCTACTTTCATGCTTGCTGTCAACAGCCAGTCTGAGAAAAAAGAACAGGCAAAAGAATTTATCACATTCCTGAGCCAACCTGAAATTGCTTCCCACTATGCCAATGAAACCGGTCAGCATTTGACAGTTAATGATGTCGAATACGAATCAGAAGTATTGCAGAACACAGCTTATTGGATCGATGAAAGAAAAACTCGGTTCCAGCCGCGTTTCCTGATCACCAATGCTCAAATTGAAGCTGCTGTCTTAAGCTCCATCGAAAACGTACTAGGCGGCGCAGATCCAATGACGGCTGCTGAAGAAGCGCAGCAGCTCGTCGACGAAAACCGGGAATAACGAGATGAAAATTTCTAAATCCATCTACTTATTCTTTTTACCCGGGCTCTTACTTTATGCAATATTCTTTATTTATCCGACAGTCAGCGCCCTGTTTTACTCGTTTACGGATTGGGATGGCCTTAGCTCAAGCTTTCAGTTTGTTGGAATCGACAATTACGAACGCGCCTTTACAGGAGATACGATTTTTCGAAAGACCATTGGCAATAACCTGAAATTTATGCTTGTTGTCGTTGTCTTCCAAACATTCGTTGCCTTGGCTTTCGCCTTGGTTGTTCTGAAAAACACAAAAACCACCATCTTTCTGCGGGCGCTTTATTTTTTCCCGACTATCTTGTCTTCTGTTTCAGTAGCTTTTATCTGGTCGTTCATTTACGACCCTTCACTTGGCATCTTGAACCAGACATTGGAGCTGGTCGGACTTGGATCCCTAGCTCAAAACTGGCTCGGCAACGCTGATATTGCTATCTATTCTCTGGCTGTGACGCAAATCTGGTTCCACGCCGGACAGATGCTCATCATTTTCGTAGCAGGATTGCAGTCGATTCCAGATGAGCTTTATGAAGTAGCGAAAATAGAAGGCGCCACCAAATGGCAGACGTTCCGCAACGTAACATGGCCTTTGTTGGCACCTTCAGCAACGATCGTCATTGCCTATACCACTATCCAGTCGTTCAAAGCATTTGACTTGGTCTTTGCAATGACAGGAGGAGGGCCAAATAATTCAACCGAAATTGTAGCAACTTATATTTTTGATATTGCCTTCAGAAGCTATCAATTTGGCTACGCAAGTGCTATTTCGGTTATTTTCATGATTATTATCGCCACCATTACCTTCCTGCAGTTTAAAGCCCTGCGTTCCGATCGAATTTCTTATTAAGAAAAGCGAAAAAAACATAATTTCTCAAGCTTTAAGAAAGGAGGGCAACAGCTTGTTCTTCCGAAGGTTTTCTCTTGTCATCTATGCATTGTTGATTTTAATCCCTTTGCTGATTGTGGTTCTGACTTCCATGAAAACAATTCAGGAGACGTTTAGAAACCCACTCGGCTTGCCGGAGGCCGGGCTCCAGTTTGAAAATTATACAGCCATCTTTCAGGAACAGACGATGGCCGGCTATTTCATGAACAGTACGATTGTCACTTTGTTTTCCGTGTCTTTAACGCTGTTCTTTGCTTCGCTAATCGCCTATGGCATTATCCGGCTTAACAATTGGATCGGTAATTTCTTATTTATCTTGTTTACACTCGGCATGATGGTTCCGGCACAAGTCAGTATGATTCCGCTCTACTCGCTCATGCTCGACCTCAACCTGACCAACAGCTTGGTGGGATTGATTCTTGTCAATATCTCCACCACAATGCCTATAGCGGTCTTTATCTTGACCGGATTCATGAAAACCTTACCGAAAGAATTGTTTGAAGCTTCGACAATAGATGGAGCTGGGAATTGGAAAATTTACACCAAAGTGGCTATCCCATTATCACTGCCATCCTTGTCAGCTACTGCTATTTTCCTGTTTGTGATGCATTGGAACGACTTGCTGTATCCTTTGCTATTTATCACGGACAACGCCTACAAGACCCTGCCGCTCGCTTTGCTCGAGTTCCAGGGCGAATACTCAACCAACTACCCTATGCTATTCACAGGCGTCATCATTGCTTCAGCACCCATGGTTATCGCTTATATTTTCCTGCAGCGCTATTTTGTTGCTGGCATGACGGCGGGGGCAGTAAAAGGCTAATAAAAAAGGACGACGCTGCTCTGCAATGAGCGGTGTCGTCCTTTTTGGTTATTTTCAAGGACCTATAAAGTTATAGTCTTCTTCTCATAGCCAGGCTCCATTGACGCTTTGCTTGGCTACCAAAACACCGGCTTATCAACCATGAACCATAGCATCAGCAATAATAAGAAAATATAAATCCATAGTGAGCGATTTAACTTCTTAACTAACTGCAAGTGGTTGAATTTTTCGTCTCCGAACTTGCGAAGAGTCGGCGTGAATGCGCGCGCCAGGAAAAAAACGGACGCGACCATGATAGCCAGCGTGCCTAAAATCCATGGAGTTCCCCAGTCCCATGGTCCTTGCCAAATCAAAAGTACGCCTGTCGTCACGAGCACATGACCCGCATGTTTAACAAGACGTGTAGCCGATTTAAAGGTTATGATATGTGAGCCAAGAACGTCACCAAAGGCGGTTTCCATCCTCTTGACTAAAGGAAGTAGTACAAAAAATGGACCTATGGATAAAACCGCACTTAACATATGAGCGTATAGAATGATTGTGTACATTGTTTAATTACTCAGCAGCAAATTGAAATTCATGGACCCAAACAGTCATCTCTGGCAACCAAGGCATCCCGGGATGCGAAGACAATATAGATTGCTTGTATTCCTCAACGGTCGTATATCCTTCTCGTGCGACTATTTCGTCCGTCAACTCACCCAGTGTTTGCTGATATACCTGCTCCACAATAAATCTCTGATCATCCAGCACCATGATCTCGCCTACATCTGCATAACGTCCATTTCTTCGCGTTGCTGATTTCATGCCGGCCAGAACTTTTTCCACATCTCGCTTATTGGTTACAAGCTTTTCGATTGTACAAGTTTTTGGCGGCAATTCTTGTTCATTTTTTTCAGACATTTCTATTCCACCTCTCATCATTCTCCTACTACAGTATAAGCTTTTCTCTTCTTTGATTCATACCCAAAAAAATCGCCTTGATTTTGTCAAGGCGATTCTCGAAATTATTTTGCAAACACATGTTTACCAATTTTAGTGATGGTCGTACGTGAGAAAATCCATGTATCTGTCACACCGCTAGGATTATAGTAATAAGTTGCACCGAGTGATGGATCTGAACCTTTAACAGCAGCCTTCACTGCCTGGTACGCTGAAGCATTCGGCTTAAATCCGTACTGTCCATCATTTATGGCGGTAAACGCATTCCGCTGGAAAACAACATTGTATGTACTGTTGGGAAATGCTGACGAGTCCATGCGATTCAAGATGACAGCTGCTACCGCTACTTGTCCTGTATAGCTTTCTCCACGTGCCTCGCCGTTTACCACGCGCGCCATGATGTCTAGTTCCGTAAGTTTTGCCCGCGTCAATGGACCGGTAAAGCCTGTAGCCGGCACATTAAAGTCACGTTGGAACTGGATGACTGCATTTTTTGTTATAAAGCCATAATAACCTGTAGCTGTGGTATGGAAGTAACCCAATTTTTTCAAAGTTGACTGGAGTTCGACCACATCTTGTCCAGAAACACCTTCATGTAAGTCTGGAGAGTGTGCATCTGCGGTGGTTTGAGAAAAACTTAAGAATAGAACTGTAAATAAAGCGAATATCAATAATTTTAACTTCTTCATGCTTTCTCTCCCTTCTATTCCAAGAATCAACAAAAGATTCTTTTTAATAGTATATAATTGGAATTGCAAGAATTCAATCCCTCGTACTACTTAAATTCTGATGATAAAATGACCAAAAGTAATATTTTGTTGTCTTACAGTCAAAAAAGCGGATCTTTTCATTGAAAAAATTGGGCATTTCCACTCATAAAAAAGAAAGAAAACAGAATTTTTTATACTCTAATCAACAGTTAAAAAGCCGCCAAGCATTGCTCGACAGCCTGAATATAAGGGTGATCATTTTCTTTCGTAATGAAGCTGTGCAAATTGCCCATACGATTTCACCGAATTGAGTTTTAAATGCGTTTTAAAATCAAGTTCTTGAAACAATGGAATCCCTTTACCGATTAACACGGGAGCAATAGAAATGATCCATTCATCAATCAAATTTTCTTTTACGAAACCATGTAGCAAGTTGCTGCCGCCAATCACCCAAATGTCTTTTCCTGGGTTAGCCTTCAGCGCTTTCGCGAAACTGGCAATGTCTTGATCCATGAACTTGACAAACTCATTCTCTTCAACACCTGAAGAAGTAAAAACATAACGGGTCATATCCTGATGAGGAAATTTGCCGTTTTCAGCTTCCATTACCCAGTCGTAGGTTCTGCGTCCCATGACTACCACATCAATTGTTTTTAAGAACTCAGCATAGCCAGCGTCGCTTTCTCCTTCCACTTCGAACAGCCATTCAAGAGAATCGTCTTCCGTTGCAATATACCCGTCCAAACTAGCCGCAATGTAACATATAATTTTCCTCTCAGCCTCCACAGTCGTCTTCCTCCTTAAAGGATTTTCGCTGAATTTCATTAAAAATGGCCTCAGCATAAAACTGAGACCACCTTCTCATTTATTTTCTAACTCTGCAATCGCTTTATGTGTTTGAGGAAATCCATTTGCCTGCCATTCAGAGCGATAGGCAGAATCCAATTGAGTCAACCCAATTTCCGCTTCGTCCAGATCAGCATTGACGCTTTCTTCATGATCCACGGTCACACTATTTCTCATATCATTGTCTTCGTAAACCCAAATTTTCTTAGCCCGATTCTTTTTATAAACAGTCAATAACAGAATGCTGCTGGCCATTAATGTGCCCGTATAAATAAAATTTTTCGTTATATTCTTTTTCATTGGTATCCCTCCGGTTATCTTCATCATTTCTATTCTCTTCAACTCCCTTTTTGCTGAAAATTAATCATCGGTGTCTGGCAGAAGGCCGAGTTTCGACGGCGCAGTGTTTATTTGGTAAAGTAAAAGAAAGAAATTGACGGGAGGCGTTCAAGTGAAGAAGATTGTTATTGTTTCAGACACACATATTCCATTCCGCGCCAAGAAATTGCCTCAGCAACTACTGGAGGCATGCCAAGAAGCTGATTTCATCATTCACGCAGGCGACTGGCAGACACTGGATGTCTACCATGAGCTGGCGGCATATGCAGAAATCGACGGCGTAACTGGCAATGTTGATCCTCGGGATATTCTCGAAAAGTTCGGCCGGAAAAAGATTTTCACTTTCGGAGATTTAAAAGTTGGTGTGGTTCATGGTGACAGCGACCGGAAACCTACTGAAAAGCAGGCTTATGACACCTTCACTAATGACGATGTTGATATTATCATTTTTGGCCATTCCCACACACCCTTAATGCGCGAAGTGGACGGAGTGACATTGTTCAACCCCGGTTCCCCTACTGATAAGCGCCGACAAGCCCAATTTTCCTTTGGCTTACTGGAAATCGGTGATTCCTGGGAATTGAAGCATGTATTTTTTGATAGAGAAGGTTAGCTAAAAGATGGACAGTCAACGAACAACCTGTTTTGCAAGATCACTAAGAAGGAAAAAATTGCTCGTTGCAACTGATTTCCGTTCTCTTCTCTAAAAATCCTTGAACCATTAACCAATCGTATTCAAGCAATGCTACAAAGAAAAATCAGACCTAACTCAAAGAGGGTCTGATTTTTCTTTGCATTCTTTTATCAGTACAAACCCAAGTTGCTTTAATGCCGACTCCAAGTTGGCTTCAATCAACACATCTTTCAATGCATCGGCAAAATGAGGGACTTTCAATGCCATGAAGGGTTGAATTCCTGTAATGACTGGCGTTACTCCGATTACTTTAAGAATATTCACGAGCTTCAGCAAGTATTCCCCAACGACAGAGTTGATTTGTAAAACTCCAGATACGTCAATAATTAAGTATTCCATCGGCTCTTTACTGCATTTCTCAAGCACATGATCGATAATGACCTGAGCGCGCGGAGCCGTAATCTCTCCAATCACCGGTACGATAGCTACACCTTTTGTTACTGGAACGATTGGTGCAGTCAATGTTTGGATTTGTTCATTTGCTTTTTCAAGTTCCAAAACGTAGGTCAACAAGGTCGACATCATTTCAAAAGTAGAAAGCTGTTCTTTGGTAAGCCCGTAGTATTGGTCATCCAATCCACAAATAGTGCCATAGATAGCCCCGTCATTGTAATAAACCGGAACTCCAACAAATGTGCCATGTCTGTAATTCGCGGCAATCTTCATTGAACGGGTCAACTCATTTTCCGAAACATCTTCTATGACCAATGCCGTAGGGCCGTGATTGATGCTCAAGCTGCAGAAAGATTGAGAAAGTGGCATCGAACTGCCTTCTTTAACCAACTCTTTATTGGCGTTGTGCACTTTAACAATCTGATTTATTTGACTATCATTTTTAGCGATAAACAAGGAATTGATTCCAATTTGTTTGCTCAGCAGTTGCAAAATGTATGCGGCAGCTTCATCGAAGTTCTTGAAATCCCTTGCATTTTGAGTGTTTTCCACTGTCATTTTCCCATCCCCTTTATCCACTCTCTATTTGATCTGCTTTCTATGATAAATTTTAGAAGTTCAAAATTGAGAAGAAAAAACGTCTCTATTTCGCTGTTTCCATCAGTGACAGTAATTTGATGTGGAGTATGTAAAAGTCGATTCTTTCCTTTCATTCATAATATAAAATAAATAAAACAAAATATATCTATACTCTTACCTTAATTATACAATTGAAATCTCTTACGTTGCATTCAATTTACATAATATTTCGCTCTTTTCCAGAAAAGGTTCATCTTTGTTTTTAAAAGGGTATATGAATAACAATAGCATGTGGAGGTGGCAAAATGGTAAATGAACTGGATATTCTTGTATTAGAACAATCTGATACAATGATTTATTTTAGATGGACAGCCACAGAAGATGTCTGCCGAGTAAAACGGGACGAGCACATGGTTTATACCGGCACTCAGAATCTGTTCAAAGATGAGGGTTTGAAGAAAGGCGAGTTGTATACGTATACCCTTGAAAGGCTGGATGCTTCCGGAAATTGGACAGATAAGATCAAGCTCCATACCGGAACGGAAAACCGCAAACCGGATAGTATCAATCGCTTGGAAGAAATTGTTTTAACCGCCATCGTTTCAGAAGAACGAATATCTTTGGCCTGGGGAGAAATTGAAGGCATCACCAAATTCGATGTTTATCGAAATAGCCAACTGATTGAGACGGTTGACAGCAACCAATACACTGACCGGCAAGTTCCAATGGACCAAGAATTCACCTACTGGATTCGTGGAAAACGTCCGATAGCAAAGTCTGAAGAACGTTTCAGCGAAGAAAATTTCACGTTTGCTAAGATTTTTGGATCATTGAGTTGGAACTCTTCGAAGCAAAAAGCGGCAATGGAAGAGTTTTGGTTGACCAAAAAATTGGCTTCCTTGGATTCCCTGCTGTCTGATGTGGAAAAGCCAAAAATATACCCAGTTTGGCATTTCCGCTACCAAACCTTCTTACCTGAATTGATATTGAAAAATCCGAATCTACTATCGCCTTTCCCTTATTTTCAGGGTGACGGCAGAGAATTTGATCCCGAATCGCTGCATTACCGGACACGAGTCAATTTCACTGTCGACTTAAAAGAAGAGAAGTCATTATTTTCTTATGATAAGGACGTTGGTCCAACCATCGGCTATAACTGGCGAAAAAAATTCAGTAAAGCAGATGTCGCTTCTGCTGAAGGAATCGAATTGGAAAAAATTGAGGAAACAGGCCATAAAGTTTCCATCACTCTAACACACGGTGTCGGAAATCCAATTACTACCTCACCGAATATCGATTATAAGGTGTCAGCCGCCTTTTATCGGGACGGCAGTTATGACATTATTGGGATGCATGACCAATCTCCAAATCATGAAGTATACTTGGATTTTGGCGATAATGGAGAATGGATGGAAATTCATCAGACCGAAAGTGAAGGACTGGCTTATATGGCAGGCCCGCTTGCCAGCCAGTATTGGCGCATATCCAATTTCTACTGATATTCTTTGATTTTACTTATCCATCAAGAAATCCCGAACCGGAGCAATTCCAGATTCGGGCTTTTTTGGTGGTGAGAAAAGGGATATTTTTTTATTTCTTCATTCTTTGTCCAGACTCCAGCGCCCAGCTCTTCGGGTCATAAGCCACTCTGGCTGTGTGGCAAAGTACACCACTTCGCCAGATCGTCTTATGCCTGTCAGAGCTACATGGGCGCTTGCGCTTTTCTTTGTCCAGACTCCAGCGCCCAGCTCTTCGGGTCATAAGCCACTCTGGCTGTGTGGCAAAGTACACCACTTCGCCAGATCGTCTTATGCCTGTCAGAGCTACATGGGCGCTTGCGCTTTTCTTTGTCCAGACTCCAGCGCCCAGCTCTTCGGGTCATAAGCCACTCTGGCTGTGTGGCAAAGTACACCACTTCGCCAGATCGTCTTATGCCTGTCAGAGCTACATGGGCGCTTGCGCTTTTCTTATTTATCTAAAAATCGCTTGCGTATGTGAGGCGGCGGCAGCATGCAACTGTCCAGTTTGCCAAACACTTTGTAACGATTTTTAGCCACTATATCGTATGCACCATCTCGAACTGCTCGGGGAAACGGCTTTAAATAATACGCCAGTTTCCAAAGACCCGTTAAGTGATTTGAAATCATCAAAGCACCTTCAGACTTCACATATGCTTGTCCATCCTTTATCAGCACTAAACTATCAACGTCTTCCGGTACCTTATATTTTCTTGAAAGTTCCTGACCAATCTCACTTTGCAATGAAGCAAATTGATAATAGCCGGCCGGATCATGATTTATGATAAACTGGACGCTTGAATCGCAAAAATTACAATCCCCATCGAATAATACGATAGCATGTTCCATAATGGTTTCCTCCTTCGAAAAAAATAGTTCTGTTATGTAAGTATCCTCTTTTGTCTTTATTGAAACACCTCTTCAGTTGAAACTGTCCCTTGATGGAAAAAAAGTTTCCACCCATTCTGACGTTTTTTCCAGACAGAACTGCGGTTTGTCAGTTTTCCCGTCTTCACGTTATGGAGTAGGTACGTGGTTAAGACAGCGGCTGGTCCTAGCTCATGCAAGGCAAAATGCTTTATTTTCATTGGGTCCGGATTCAAAATATGGTCTTCATTATAATGCGATCGCTTGATGACTCCACCAGAGCTTCCAAATTCAAAAAACTCATCGTCGAGCACTTCGTCCAGCTTTTCCATCGAGACCCTGACCTCCGGCTGGAGATGACTGCATTCCAAGTCATAGATCTCTTTAGTTAGTATATCCATGCCCATTCTCCTCTTTTGTTATTTCCCGGGAAATACGAAATGTCCCCCTAGCCCGGAGGCAGGAGGAGAATCAAAACTTATTTATCATCTTTAAAGAAATTCTGGGAATCTTCATTCGGCTGATCTTGCGGAGTATCGGATGACCCAAAATCTTCCACATCCCCGAAGCTGTCTTGGTAATCCCTGATGGCATTGTCTTCCTTCTCAACCGGCTGCGCTGTAGAAGCCCGCAGCACATCTTCTTCCGGTGGCCGGCTTTCAAGATCAGGGTTTTGATCAGCGTGATCGATGCATGTCAACGCTGTTGGCAATGCTTCTAAACGTTCAAACGGAATATCTTTTCCGCAAACTGAACATGTACCGTATGTCCCTTCTTCAATTGCTGCCAAAGCGGCTTTTGCCTCTTCCAGTTCCTCTTCTTTAAACTGAGTCATTGCCATGCCGCGCTCCTGATCATATAAATCAGTGGCATTGTCAGCGGGATGGTTATCGTAATTTGAAAGCTCGGTAGACTCGACCTCTTCTGTGTGTTCAACACGCACTTCCAACGATTCTACTTGTTCTTCCAGTTGTTTTTTTAGCTGTTTCAATTGTTCATCTTTCATCTGATTTCCTCCTCAAAAAAACTCACTTGTTCTTTATATTGCCTTTATCGAGGAAATCAAACCTGTGGTATACTGAACGCTGCGTTCCGTCGTTTAAAAATCGTCGAATCGGTCCAGTAGGCTCAGTAAATAATCGTCCAATCGGTGACGCACCAACTCATCGGACAACCCTGTCATGCCAAAGACTTTCCACCCTGGATAAACAACAGGCGAACCATCAAGCGTATCCGTCAGCGAAACAAGATCCCAATACGGATCGTAAATGAACGAACTACCCGCATGTCGCTGATAAGCCGCTAAAAAATCGTTGGCGACAGAAATTCCGTAAAGCTGAGCTAAATTGACTCGGCAATGCCCGACATCGATTCCTGCAGGCCCCCGACAAGCATTCACCCAGTCTACAATAGCGCTGATTTCGCCATTTTCAAACAGCACATTAGCTGGATGAAAATCCCGGTGAATAAAACATTCCCGAGCGTCTGGACGGCTTCCCGCTACAATATAAAAAGCGCGCATCCAGTCATTTTGCACTTTAGACCATTTTGGCTTTCCCAACAAAAACGCATCATTGTAGGAAAAGTACTCGTATGGAAAGTCTGCTGGTTCGGTTTGATGGAGTCTAGCTAAAGCTGCAGCCAAGCCCTCCAGCCAATTGTCGTCATTGACCGGTTGAAGCACTACAGATCCAGACATTTTAGTCATCAAAACTGCAGGCATTCCGCTCCTGTCACCTGTCTCATCGTATGCAATTAAATGAGGGGCCAGAAGACCAGCCTGTTCAGCCAATTGCAGACTATCTGCTTCATGCTTTGCTAAATCAGGTTCTTTCTCCAGCCAATCCGCTTTATGAAAAAGCCGAAGAACGTAAGAGTATGCGCTTCCATTTTCTTGAACAGCCAGCTCAAACAAAGTGGAAGAAGTCCCGCCTTCCAGCGGCTTGACGCTTGTTATCTCTGCTGTATCTCCAAGTTGTGTTTTTACCCATTCCACAGATTGCGCCTGCAATCCGGACCCTTCGTTTCTAGCCATCCTTGCCGCTCCTTTCTGACTACCTTTTAGCTCTAGTGTACCATGAACAAATAAGGATTCCATAATTTAGGAATGAGGCAAATAAGCTGAAAAACAGAAATTGTTCTTCTCTTAAGAGTTCTACTTCAACAGACCTCCAAACAAAAAAATTAGACCTTTGGTGAAAAATACACGGTTTCTATACAAGTTGAACTAAAGAAATAGCTTTTTCAGCTCAATGAGGGTGGGCAAACGAAGTCGCTCCAGCCGGATACTTTGAACCCACGTCCTGTGGGCCCGAAACTGGAGCTAGTTTGCGGAATATCAACATACTGGAATCACTAGTTCAACTTATGCAGCTTTTCAATTTGTGTACTGATGTGCTCAATCTTGCAATGATTGTGTACCGCCTCACCTTTGCCTATGCCTCCTTGCTGTTATTTCGCAAAAAGTGACTGATTGACAACGAATAGCAAGTCTTATACGATAGATAAGGAAAAAATAAATAACCCGGCAACGGGAGAGGTTCATAGCATTTCACCCTCTATAAAAAACTATGGATTGTCGAAATTCAGCCAAATCCACATGCGATTTGGCTTTTTCTTTTGTCCGTTTTTTATAACCCTCTTCCAAGCCGGCTATCTAAAGGAGGCCATTTTCATGGCAGGAAGAAACGAAGACACACTCGATCACTTATCATTGCTCGGCAATCAAAACACCGCGTATAAATTTGAATACGATCCAGAAATTTTGGAACCGATCGACAATCTGCACAGCCGCGATTATTTTGTGAAATTCAATTGTCCTGAATTCACTTCTCTTTGTCCACAAACCGGACAGCCAGATTTCGCTACCATATACCTGAGCTTTATTCCCGATCAAAAACTGGTAGAAAGCAAATCACTGAAGCTTTATTTATTCAGCTTCCGTAACCACGGAGATTTCCATGAAGATGTGGTTAACATCATTATGAATGATTTAATCAAATTGATGGATCCTCGTTATATTGAAGTATGGGGAAAATTCACGCCACGTGGCGGCTTGTCGATTGATCCTTATACAAACCATGGCAAACCAGGAACAAAATACGAAGAAATGGCATCGTACCGGATGATGAATCACGACATGAATCCTGAAACGATTACCAATCGATAAGGAGTTTAGCATATGTTACTTTATTTGAATGGTGCATTTGTCGGCCTCTTGATCTTGTCGAATATTTTAGCGGTCAAGTTGTTCAGCATTAGTGAGTGGGCCGTTTTGCCTGCTGCTGTCATTGTCTACGTCTTTACGTTTCCTATCACCGATACGATTGCTGAAGTATACGGCAAAGAGGCTGCAAGGCAAACCGTTACGGCTGGATTCGTCACACAGCTTTGTGCATTGGCCTTCATTTTCTTCGCCATTCACCTACCGGCTGCTCCGTTTTTTGCAGATCAGGAATCATTTGAAGCTATTTTTTCCGCAGGCTTCCGCGTCACCCTAGCGAGTCTTGTTTCTTATTTTATTAGCCAGAACCTGGATGTCACTATTTTTCATAAGCTGAAACAGCGGCATGGCGAATCTCGGTTGTGGCTGCGCAATAACGCCTCAACGATGGCCAGCCAATTGGTAGATACCAGTATTTTTATCACCATTGCTTTTTACGGCACTATGCCTACCAGTGCATTGCTCGGTATGATTGCCACCCAATACGTATTTAAGTGGTTAGTGGCTGCGGCCGATACGCCATTTGTTTATTTGCTGGTCAAGTTATGCAGACGCGAACAGCTGTCAGGCAAACAAATTTATGGACATCAAAAACCGGAAGCTCTCGAGTAGAGCTTCCGGTTTTTGTGGTTACATGAATCTATGAGAGCAACTGCTTAAACCCTTGCGCGTGCTTTTTGTACGCGTTCTTTTACGCCTACCTCAGCATTAACCAAGATCATATCCGCCACAATCGGCAAATGATCAGAAACCGATGTTTCAATAACTGCTACCTGAACGACATCCACTTCACTATCAGCTAAAATATAGTCGATCCGCGTCGCCGGCCAGAAAACTTCATCTGTCTCTTTGTTCACGTAAGTAGAAGGATATGTGTAGGCATCCCCTCTTTTCATTTTTAGGAACGCGTCTCGGAAATGCTTGTTCAACTTTTGCATGTAGGCATTAGAGGAAGAGGCATTAAAGTCTCCTGCAATGATCCGAGGAAAATGACTTTTTCCTGTAATTGCCAAAATTTCATCGACACTGACGGCTAGTTCTTCATCCTTTAAAGCCAAATGAGTATTGAACACGCTCAAGTAAATACCATCGACCTCAATGACAGTTTCTAAAATCCCTCGCTGTTCATTGTTGCCAAAAGGACAATACACCTGGGTCAGCAAATGATTATCTACATATTTGATTGGGTACTTGCTTAAAATCATATTGCCGTATTGGCGATTCGGCCGTTCCGAATCTTCAGGCGCAAAATTCATGTTGGCGCCATAAGAAGCGTACATGCCAAGCCTTTCGCTCAACCACTCCACTTGGTCAACAAACGAACTGCGGGCAGAAAAATAACGGTCAACCTCTTGCAGGGCGACGATGGTAGCACAAGAATCCTCAATAACTTCAGCGGTCTTTTCCAAATCAACTGTCCCATCCATCCCTAAACCATGAGCAATATTAAACGACATGACTTTTACAACCGGTGCCTTCTTTTTCTTCCCGTGCATGCAAACCTCTCCTTTTCGATTAAAACGAATCGTTGGCAGCTGCTTTAATTGCTTTCAGTATAACAAGCACTCATGAAGTTGCCATGACGAGGGTGTAAATAATTGTTAAGGGTTTGTAAACAGAAAAGCGGAAGCAGCCGTGTAGATTCGACGGGCATAAGACGCTCCGGTGAAGTGGCGTGTTTTCAGCCGCACAGCCGGAGTGGCTTATGACCCTAGAATCTGGCTGCTGAAGCTGGACATCGCGAAAAGCGGAAGCAGCCGTGTAGTTTCGACGGGCATAAGACGCTCCGGTGAAGTGGCGTGTTTTCAGCCGCACAGCCAGAGTGGTTTATGACCCTAGAACCTGGCTGCTGAAGCTGGACATCACGAAAAGCGGAAGCAGCCCAAAAATGGAAGCTAACCTAAGAACGCGACATTCTGCCGCACCGGTTAGCTGGCCTGCAGGATGCAGGCCCTCAAAAGATGGAATAATATTTTTACAGAATGACTACTAGAGATTAAAGCTAAAAAATTCATCTTTAATTCAAATAAAAACCAGATTACGTAGCTTAGTTAAGTGTTATGCACGCTTCAGAAAATTTGCGCACGCTCCATTAGATTTACGCACGCTCAGCGAAACTTATGCACGCTCAAAAAAGTTTACGCACGTTCCAGAAAATTTATGCACGTTCAATGAAATTTACAGGCTCTCAGCAAAACTGTCTCCCCTTATTCTAGTTAAATCCAAACATAAAAAAAGCAAACAGTCTGTTTTCTCCGGACTGCCTGCTTTCAACTACATGCTCTGTTATTCTTTCTGTGACGTATAGCTAACAATTGCATCTCTCAGGAATTGTCCAGCTCTTGGATGTACTTTGTCGTAATACGAAGCAAATCGCTCGTCTGCCACATACATCTCTGCAAGACCCCGGTGTGCTTCCTTGCTGTAGGTTGGCCACGTAAAGTCCAACCACTGACGATGCAAATCAGCTGTTTGTTGGGCCACAACGCTCGATGGATCATTTGTTTTTACAGCATCTTCCAAACTGGCTAACACTTGCTGTTCTAGGCGTGTGAATTCCAGGTATTGCTGCTCACTCATATTCAGCATTTTAGCATTGGAATTGTCTACTAGATCATCCCCGTATTTGCTGCGTATTTCACTGCCATACTGCTGTTCATTATCATTCACAAGATTTTGCTTAAAGCCCTGGAATTTCTCTTTATCAGTCATGATGCTCTCTCCTTCTTTTGTGGAAATGGTTTCTTCCACATTAGTAATCAGGAGGTCCAATTGCATTCGCTTCGCAAGAAGTTTTTCACGATGCTCCTCCAAAGCACGGGAGCCGTCGAAATTGGGATCATTTACAATGTTTCTTATCTGTTCGAGCTCCATTCCAAGTTCACGAAAAAATAGGATTTGCTGCAGCTTGTCCACTTCTTGCTGACCATAGATTCGGTAACCCGAAGAGCTTTTTCTTGCCGGCTTCAATAAATCAATTTCGTCGTAATAGCGCAGTGTACGTGTACTGATTCCGGCCAAGTTCCCCAATTTTTGTACGGTATATTCCATACCTCCACCTCCTGATAAACTCATCATATACCTTGACGTTGCATCAAGGTCAAGTGGTTCCATCAAGTTAATTGCTGTTCAGCAAACTCACGGTAAAGCGAATGGGAAGCTGTCAGTTGTCGATGTGTGCCAATCCCTGTCACACACCCTTTTTCAATAAAGACAATTTTGTCCGCATCCACAATTGTTGATAATCTATGGGCAATCACTAGAGTTGTCCGCCCTTCCATCAGGCGGCTTAACGCCTGTTGAACAATGCCTTCTGACTGACTATCCAGACTTGCAGTCGCTTCATCCATCATCAGAATTTTCGGATCACGCAGAAAAGCTCTTGCAATGGCGATCCGCTGACGCTGACCCCCTGATAATTTGACGCCGCGCTCTCCGACTTCTGTATCTAATCCGTCGGCAAAGGCTCGGATAAAATCTTCCGCATAGGCCATACGCGCAACTCGCCAAAGTTCTTCAGCTGGAATCGTTCTCGAATCCGGCAGTCCATATGTTAGGTTTTCCCTGATGGTGCCGCCCATCATCGCACTTTCCTGAGAGACATACCCAATTTGATCCCGCCAGGAAGCAATTGAAATTTCGTCGATTGGGGTATTTCCAATTGAAATTTCGCCAGACAGCGGTTCATAAAATCGTTCAATCAAGCCAAAAACGGTGGTTTTCCCGCCGCCACTTGGTCCCGCAAATGCAATCATTTCTCCAGGTTGCGCTTCAAAGGACACATTCTCTAAGACCGTTTCTCCTTTATCATAAGCAAAGCTCAACCCGTCAAGCCGCAATGTTTTACCGGCAATATCCATATCGGGCTTTTGCTGTTGTTCTTCTAATGGCAGTTCTAAAATGCCAATGATGCGTTCTGTAGCTCCTTTGGCTTTTTGAAGCTCTGTAAAAAACCGTGCAAACGTCGCCATTGGAACAATAATCTGGAATAAATACAATAGAAAAGCGACCAGCGATCCTGTAGACATTTCACCGTTTGCCACGCGGATCCCCCCGTAGCCAATAATTGACACAATGACCACCATAACAACCAGATACATCAATGGTGCAATCAAGGCATAGATTTTCGCTTCTTTCATACCGAGAGTGAATAATTTGTGGATGCCTTGTATCCCTCTTGTTTCTTCGGTATCTTCAGCTGTCGATGACTTCATTAAACGAATCTCGCCTAATGTCTGCTGGACATGGCCGGTAAAATGGGCTGTCTCATCCTGCAGGTTTCGTGAAATCTTTGCCATCTGACGTCCAAGGGGAATCATTACTGCAATCGTCAACGGCACAGCCAGCATCATAACCAACGTCATCTTCCAGTCCAGAATAACTAAAATGATTACTGCACCAATAATGGAAATGATGCCTGTGGCAAATGACGGAAAATGATCCGTGATCAAGTTCCGCACAACGCCTGTGTCATTAACGACTCGGCTTACCGTTTCTCCACTCGAATGCTGATCGAAATAACCGACACGCAACCGAATCAATTGCGCCCACATCCGTTCTCTCAAGCCCGCCACTACCCGCTGTCCAACCATACTCAACAAGTAGATCGAAATGCCATTGATGATGGCTTGAACAATAAAAGCAACACCGATTCCAGCAATCAACGGCGCACTTAACGAGTCGAAGGAAAAACCATCAACTAGATTTTTCGTCAACAACGGGACTACTAGACCGACAAGTGTGGTGATCAAGCTGGCAAGCAAACCGATAGCCAGCGCTAACTTTGGAATTTTCAATGTCAATAACAGCGAAATGAACGGCTTCAGACCCGTTTCCTTATTTTTCTTTTTCATCGTAAAAGCCCCTGTTCTTTGAGTCGCATCAAGCGAATTTGGCGTAGATACACGTATCGGTTAAACGCTTGCCGTCCACAGATCGTTCGTCATTTTTCAAGATTCCTTCTAGTATAAATCCGAGTTTTCCAGGAATTGCCCGGCTTTTGAAATTTTCTGCATCACATTGAATTTCAAGGCGATTGCATTTCAGCGTCGCGAAAGCCAAATCAGTCAAAGCCGAAACAGCCTCTATCATATAGCCTTTTCCAGCAGCATTGGAATCCAGCCAATAGCCAATCTCCATTTTCGGCACATCCCATTCAATACTATGAAATCCGGTGCTGCCAATAAAATTCCCAGTCTCTTTCTCAAAAATCAAGTAGCGCAAAACTTCACGTTTCAGGAAATTCAAATGTGATTCCAGCTGATTGATTTCCGTGCCTTGCGGAGACGGCTCTTCCTGTGCAAATGCGAGCCACGGCTTTAAATCATCGAGTGAAGCATGGATAGCTGCATTCACTACCTGCCCGTCTCCAGGCATTGGCATCCGCAGCAGTAACCGCTCAGTTTTTATTTTAGTTGGTACTTCAGGCAAATTGATCGTCATATAGCATTCCCCTTTTTTATATATGAACTGGTTATTTAAAATGTACAATTCTGCTGTGAATAATCCTATAGCAGCGCTGCTCCCCTGGAAATTTCTGCTGTCTTGGTTCTATCTTCCGATTAAATTTGAGCAGCCATAACGTCACTCAAACTTCTCCAATTCTCTTAGCGCCGACGTGCCGAAAGCGGAAGGAGCTGTGTGAAAAACTTAATTTCTTTAGCCCAATTTATGAAGCAGCTACTATTTTCCGGTCACCCGGCAGCCACAAGCCGACTAAAGCAATAATTGGCAGGAATGATACGATGACCATGGTTTCATAGACACCGATAGCATCCATTAAAATTCCGATGACGACAGCACCGATGGCACCCATGCCAAAAGCCAAGCCTACGGTCAAGCCGGCCATCGTGCCGATTTTGCTAGGCACGAGCTCCTGCGCGTAAACAACCGTAACGGAAAAACTCAACATAATGAAAAAGCCAATCAATGCTAGAAAAATTAAAACGGCGTAAAGTGGCAAATAAGGCAATAGAGCGGCAAGTGGAATCGGAACGATGATCGACAGAAGAATGACATTCTTGCGGCCACTCTTATCCGCCATGGGCCCACCAAAGAAAGTCCCCGCTGCACCGACACCCAGAAACAAAAAGACGTAGAGCTGTCCTTGCTGAATTGTCAGGCCATAAGATTCAATCAAATAAAAAATATAAAAACTCGTCATATTGGTTACATAGAAAGAGCGGGCAAAAATAATCATCATCAAAAGAGCCAAAGCGATGCCCACTTTTTTCTTGGTCATCTCAGGCAATGAAGACAGCAGCACCTTTTTCACTTTCTGAAGCTTTTCCTCTTCCAGCTGCTGTTTGTACCAGATAGAAATTCTGGTCAGAATAAAAATACCGAGTGCGGCGACAAACAAGAATAAGGCAGCCCCTATCTGTCCGAGCGGCACCAAGATAAAGGCACTGATTAATGGAGCAAGCGCCTGTCCGGAATTCCCGCCCACCTGGTAAATCGACTGGGACAAACCCCGCTTGGACCCAGCCGCCATATAGGAAACACGCGAGCCTTCCGGATGAAATACAGCGGAACCAAGGCCAAGAAATATAACTGAAACAAGAATCATCTAGTATTCCGGCGCAAATGCCAAGCCCGCAATTCCAACAAATGAACTCGTCATGCCGAGCGGCAACGCAAAAGGCATCGGCTTTTTATCACTGATAAATCCCACAACCGGCTGCAGCACTGACGCCACGATATTCAGCATAAAAGCGATCAAGCCCAATTGCGTAAACGATAAGCCGAGATCTGCTTCAAGTATTGGGAACATTGCTGGAATCACAGACTGCAAAGAATCATTCAGCAAATGGCAGCCGCCAATCGCGAACATTACCGGATAAACTGGATGTCCAGCCAGTGAAGAAGAACTTATCACTTTCGTCATGGCGCAACCTCCAATACGGATCTATAACTTACAATAATTTCATTATAGAGGAGTTGGCTAGCTTTCGTTAACAAAATAAAAACACCTGCAGGAAATCCCACAGGTGTTTCACGAATCATTTATGAGAGCGGCCACTACGCAACTGAGGTTCTCAGCTGCTGCCAACTTTCAAGCCGTTTATCTAAGATGAAATTGCCAAACGGTAGAAATGCTGACGCAACGGCACCAATCGAGAAACGGAACGGCCATCTAAAGATGAACGTCATATAGATAGTGATCAAAATATATACACTAAACAAGGCTCCGTGAATAGGTCCTACAATGCTGACCGCTTCCGGAAATTCAAAGAGATATTTCAACGGCATCGCAATAAAGAGTAAAATCAATAATGAACCGCCTTCAAGCAAGCCCATAAAACGAAATATTCTCAACGCATTCTTAAACATCAACTATCCCTCACAATCTGCCTCTATTATAAAAGCAGAGCGAAACGCTGTACAGGGTTTACTGAAGAAATCGACAAGAGTATCGTGAAAGCGCACAAATTTCCGACACAAACTCGGTTGCTCCGTTATGCAGAAACCTTGAACTCTCCTTTTTATATCGTTAAAGATTTAAGGAACTTACCTATAGCACTCAATTTGTTCAGCCAATGCTTGTCAGCCCAGTTTCACGAAAAGAACCTTCAGGTAATCGCCTTCTTTAAACTCCTTTTGCACACGAAAATCGCTTGGCAATGTAAACTCCTCAACAATGCTGTATTTCCCTCTAAGTTCTTTAAAAGCTTTGTCGATAAACCCTTTGAATTTCTTCATTCCAAAAGAAGCACTGTTGGTCGAAGCAACAATGACGCCATTTTTTTCCGTAATGGCAATCGCTTCTTTCATTAAGTTCGTGTAATCCTTTGATGTGCTGAAGGTGTATTTTTTTGAACGCGCAAAGCTTGGTGGATCCAATATGACCATGTCGAATTTCAATTCTTTCCGCTTTGCGTATTTGAAATAATTGAAAACATCCATAACCAGGATATCCTGGTTCTCAAAATCGATGCCATTAACGCTGAATTGCTCGATCGTCTTGCTGGAGCTTCTTTTCGCCAAATCGACACTCGTCGTTTTGACTGCTCCGCCGAGTGCTGCCACCACTGAAAAAGCACCTGTATATGAAAAGGTATTGAGCACGTTTTTGTCCTTGGCATATTT
This sequence comes from Planococcus antarcticus DSM 14505, assembly GCF_001687565.2. Classification (NCBI taxonomy): domain Bacteria; kingdom Bacillati; phylum Bacillota; class Bacilli; order Caryophanales; family Caryophanaceae; genus Planococcus; species Planococcus antarcticus. The sequence continues at coordinate 261,953 of NZ_CP016534.2, read as the reverse complement.
TTGCTTAATGGCATTTCGCACATCCCGTTGGTCCAGGAAAATTCCTGTCATCGCTCCGTCGTTCAAATAAACAGCAACATTTACGCCATTTTCTTTGACGATCAATGGAAATTCGCCGCGCTCGCCCGCAACAAAATCGTCTTCTTCGATATACTGACCTTTTGTATCAAATCTTTTTTTCTGGTAAATGCCTTTGCATTCGGCAACGTTCTGCAGTGCAGCGATCACTTGATCCTTAAAGGTATAAACCCCTTCGCTGTACCAGCTGAGCAAATAGAAGCCATCGTAATAATCGACGATCAAGCCCCCAAAACCATCGCCTTCGCCGTTAAAGACACGGAAAGCTGTCGTCTCTGGATTAGTGAAAAATGATTGTCTTCGGCCGATAGCTGTTGCCAACTTGCGTTCGATAAAAGCCTGATCAATGATGTCATTTTCATCGCGCGTCAAGACCCATCCGTACCCCTTGTTTTGCAGGCCGTAATAGCCTTTTGCCAAAAAGCGTCCCTGCTTATCGACCAGCTTCAAAATGCTTCCCTCGGTTTGCAAAATTCCCGGATTCTCTAAAGCTTCTTTAGCAATCAAGGGATAGCCCTTGGCGTATTCCGCTTTAACTTTATCGTTTATTTTAATTGAAATTTCCGATTTCATCGTCTCTCATCCTATCTATAAAACACCGTTTTGCTTTATAATTAGTGTATACGATAGCTGACCTTATTCCCACCCTCGCCATGTGAATTTTCCAACACGATCAGTAGGAGGAATTGCCATGAAGCAGAAGTTCTATGTCTACAATATTCTATTGACCACTGGGGAATACCTGGAGAATATACGCATTGAAGGGCCTCTTGAAGATCATTTCCCCGGGATCTCCGTAAGCCTGCTTCCCGTTGTGGATGTCAAGGGACAGACGATTGTCTTGAACATTTTTCATATCGTCAAGGCGGATTTGATTGCAGTGGAAGAGTAACTCCCAACCGCCACAGAAAGAGAGCGTTTTGCATGGTCCATGCAAAACGCTCTCTTTTATTCCTGGATCCATTCCCAAGCTTTGTTCATTTCATCCATTTCGAAATGCTTGACTTTGAGTTTCGGCAGTAGTTTTTCCATTTCCGCCAATTGATCCGTCAAATGGGTAGAGCTGATTACTGCGAATTTATGAAATTGATTCCACGCCTCCATGTTTACTTGCATACTTTCTCCAAAACCTGTGAAAGTAGAGTCTTGAACATCATTTATGATGGCATAAATATTAAATTTCCCTTTGTCTGCAAACTTGTCCTGAATAATCTTATCGATCTTTGCAGCATCTTCTCTTGTTGCTGTTCCTTCAAATTCAATTGCAATGGTTTCCGTGTCTTTACTTGGCACAAATGACAGCATAATTCTCCTCCTCTAGTTCGTTGTCGAAGCTGGTTACTGTTTAATCCAGCTCCACGCTTGTTCCATTTCTTCCATATGGAAATGTTCGGCTTTAATGCCCGGCAGCAGATCACTGAGTTCTGTCATCTTTTCAAGGAAATTCCTTTCACTGATGATTGCCAGCTTGTTGTATTGACTCCAATGCTTGCTATCGATTTTGGCTTCTTCCAGCAATGCTTTAATGGTGGGCATCTCTACCTGCTGCATAATGGCAAAGGCATTGAATTGCTGATCTCCAGGGAATTGTTCCTTAATTGCCTGTTCCAACTTGCGCAGATCTTCTTTTGTCACTGTCCCGCTGACTTCAAAAGCAATTGTCTGCAAATCCTGACTTGGAATAAATGACAGCATGCTGTTTCTCCTCATTCCTTATAACTTTAATTATATTCTTCGTATTCCCTATTTGATGGCCGACAAACGGGCAGCAAGAGACTTATTAAAGTCCCACCACTGATATATTGCATAAAATATTTTATTGGCAGTCTCAATTGATGTATAATAGGATTATTCATACAATAGAAAAAGGAGAGTTTGCAATGCCTATTCCCATCAACCATTCGAAGCCCGTCCGTGTCTCAGCCAAAGAAAGTGCGTATCTTCAATTGCAGCAGTGGATCATTGACGGCACATTACAGCCTGAAGAAAAATTAGTCGATACGGAACTGGCACAAGCATTAAGCTTAAGCAGAACTCCTATCCGTGAAGCGCTTCAATTATTGGAAGTTCAAGGGTTTGTAGAAATGTTCCCCGGAAAAGCAACACGGGTCACAACTATCAAAAAAGATGATCTCAAGGATTTGCTGCCTCCTCTTGCCGTTTTGCAAGCCCTCTCAGCAGAACTCGCCATTCCCAATCTCGATGATCACATCTTTAGTTTATTAGAAGAAATCAATCAACGATTTATTGAAGCGATTGATAGCCAGAATGGGTTTTCGGCCTTGAAAATTGATCAGGAATTTCATCAAATTATTGTTGATGCTGCACATAACCCCTATATCCACTCAATACTCAGTAGTCTGCAATCCCATGTGAGAAGACAATTTTTCCATCATTCACTCATGTTGACAAAAAATTCTTACGATGAACATGTAGAGATTATCAAAACCTTAAAAGAAAAAGATCCAGAAAAAGTGACACAGCTCATGAAATCCAATTGGATCCGTTCAGTAGAAGAGCTGTCAGCCGAAAAAAGCCTGTAAGCTAATAAAAAAGCTGTATCAAAAGCGAAAGAGCTTTTGATACAGCTTTTTTTATTTTGGAAGCTGGGCTGATTTTGCAGACCCGCCTGCATTGCTAAAACTAAGCGTTATGCTGTACTGTCTGAACTTTTACATTCTTTTTGCTGCGGGCAATGATTGTCGTGATGGCGATGACGATCAACGCAGGCAAGAGCCACCCAAGTCCGTTGCTATAGAGCGGTAACGTTTCTGCGTAAAAATCGATAATTGACTGCAACCACCCCGGATTTTCGGCGCCAAGTGAAGAAGTGAGAGCTTTCATTCCGTCGATGATGCTAATGAAGAAAGTAACAATGATTGCCGACACGTAAACCAACTGGGCATGTCTGAATAATGGAGACAGAAAAGCCAGGATGATCAAAACGATGGCCAGTGGATATAAGAACATCAGGACAGGAATCGAATAGGTGATGATATTCGCAAGACCTGCATTGGTGACGACCAACGAAAAGACAGAGAAGATAACAACATATGTTTTATAGCTGATTTTCGGCATCAGTTTATGGAAAAATTCAGCATTGGCAACAGTCAAACCGATGGCTGTTGTCAAACACGCAAGAATAATGATGACGGCTAGCAACGCCGCACCGAAAGTTCCGAAATAATATTCGGAAGCTCCGCTTAAAACAGGGCCTCCTGTTTCCAAAAGACCCAAAGCACCCGTGCTTGTCGAACCAAGATAAGCAATTCCTGTGTAGACAATAGCTAATAGAGCCGCAGCCACAACACCACTTTTCAAAGTGGCAGTCAAGACGCCTTTAGGCGAATTCACACCGAGTTTGCGGACAGCTGAAATCACGATGATTCCAAAAACCAAGGAAGCGAGAGCATCCATGGTATTGTAGCCTTCTGTAAATCCTGTAAAGAAAGCACCACTTGCGTACGCCGGCTCTGGTACTTTCTGGCCGCCCATTGGCTTCACAAAAGCTGCAACCAATAAAACACTCAAAGTTACCAGAATAGCCGGCGAGAGGATTTTCCCGATACTATCGACTATTTTTGTCGGATTCAGTGAAACTACTAGTGAGACGCCAAAAAAGAACAGTGAAAATACAAGCAAACCGATTGTGGCATTCCCTGCTCCAATAAATGGAGCCACTCCGACCTCATACGAAACTGCACCTGTTCTTGGCAAAGCAAAGAAAGGTCCAATGGTTAAATATAGCACCGCCGTGAAGATCAGACCATAGACAGGATGCACGCGGCTTGATAAATCCTGCAAATCATCGCTTTTCGAATAACCGATTGCCAATATGCCAATCAAAGGCAAACCGACACCCGTGATCAGGAAACCGAATATGGCAATCCACACATTCGTTCCTGCATATTGCCCCAGCTGTGCGGGAAAGATCAAGTTCCCCGCTCCAAAGAACAGCGCAAACAACATCATTCCCACTACTGCGTACGACTTAAATGACAACTTACTATCCATTGCTCTTTCCTCCTATAGAATAAACCCACTGATTTTTTCTCACTTACCTACAATTTCAATATAATACATTTCTTCTTTGAAATATTTGTGCGATATATTGCATAAAGTAATAATACAACATTCAGTCCAAAATGCAAGCTTTCTAAAACAAGATATTTTCAAATTCTGCATATCTCATCGAATTTCATTTACTAGTTATTCTCTCAATATAGTATCTATGCTTTTTAGTGTATAAATAACCATCTGTTACTAATTATCCCCTGCTTCATAGCAGCACTATTCTGCTACTAACGCAGGAAGCAAAGTCATATGGCTATCCACCAAAAATACAGTTCCAGCTTTTTCATCAATATTTTTCGTGCAACTGGAGAAGCATGGAATCTGCTCTCGCTTTTCAAATAGAATGCTGTAAAATAGCTTATTATGGAAACAACAGTTTTTTTGTCCCACAACTAACCGGAAGGCGGCGTTTTTTTTGAAAATTATTTACATCTTTCTTCAGCTTCTCGCCATCACCGGTTTTTATCTGTTAGGTGAAGAATTACAGACTTTTTTCAATATTCCGCTGCCCGGTAGCATTATTGGCTTTCTTTTGCTATTTGCTGCACTGATGCTGAAAATCTATCCGCTGAAGTGGATCGATTCAGGCGCTCATCTCCTGCTGGCTTTTTTATCCCTTTACTTTATCCCTGCTACTGTCGGCGTTGTCGAGTACAGGGAGTTATTTTCCGGTAAAGGTATTTTGCTGATTCCGATTGTCATGGCCAGTACGTTCCTCACCATGGCTGCTTCGGGCTGGGTCAGCCAATATGCTGCCAGGGTCAGTACAGAACGAAAGGAACGATCCTGACGATGGAATTTAATGTGACAGCCGCTCTTTTTGCAGCTCTGACGGTTGTTGTTTATCTGCTGACCAACTACCTGTATGTAAGATACAGAAAAACCTTATTGAATCCGGTACTTGCTTCTACAGCGATTATTACCCTCATTTTAGTACTGGGCAATATCCCTTACGATGCGTATATGACGGGCGGAAGCTGGATCGGCACACTCCTTGGGCCGGCAGTTGTCGCTTTGGCAATCCCTCTTTATAAACAGAGAAACCTGCTTTTTGCTAACCTGCTGCCTATCGTATCCGGTATTGCGATAGGGGTTGCAGTCGGTATGGCAAGCGGCATCCTGTTTACACAGCTCTTTCGTTTTTCAGAAGAGCTAATCCTGACGGTGTTGCCAAAATCATTGACAACTCCTGTAGCCATGCAAGTTGCCAGCAATCTTGGCGGCATCCCATCACTGGCCGCAGTTTTTGTCATGGTGGCGGGCTTTACCGGCTATATCATCGGCCCTGTTCTGTTAAAATGGCTGCATATTGATTCGGCGATTGGTCGTGGCATCGGCCTCGGCACTTCTGCCCATGGCATGGGCACCGCAAAAGCCTTTGAGTATGGCCAGCAAGAAGCATCGATGAGTTCCGTCGCGATGACCTTGAGCGCTGTACTTGGGGCCTTATTGGGACCTGTAGCTGCTTGGCTGCTGCTCTTGTAAATCACAAGAACCCCCTTTCCATTTATATTGGAAAGGGGGTTCTTTTTACCACTTTTCAAGGTATTTCTATCTTCCGATGTCCCTGCGGTTAAATCCAAGCATGCCGATTGCTGTAAGAATAACAGCGGCTAAGGTCAACATGGCGGCATTAAGGTAATTCATTTCCTCGATCGGAATTTCGGAGACATAGCCATAAGGTGTCAGTTTCCCCATCCAGTCCGGGAACTGGAACAAGCCGCCCAAGTAAATAACGACAAAGGAAAAAACTAAATACAGCCACACTGTGCTGGTTAAATTCGGAGCCCAGCCAATTAGCAGCACCGCTACACCGATTATGAAAAGCATCGCAGGTAAATAAGCCAGTCCTGCGCCGTAGAACATGCCAAGCGGAAGCTTCTCCTCCGTCATGGCATTCCCTACCAATCCCAGACCAAGCGCTGCCAAAGACAGCATGGCAAATCCGGTCAGTATGGCCATTGCAAGGTAGCCACCCATCAACTGATTTCTGGAAACCGCACGGCTCAAGATATGCTCGAGCCGGTCATTTTTTTCCTCTGTTTTCAGCTTGAGAACAGCCAGCAGGACTGGAATGGTTCCCAGTATCGCCATTACCGCCATTAAAACTGGAATGAACTGTTCTGTCAGTGAAAACCCTGATGCCTGCACAATCAGTTGTTGCATAAGATCGATATCCTCAAAAAACGATTCCAGATCTCCAAGGACAGACCCATAAGAAGCCCCAATTAGCAGAATTCCAGCCCCCCAAGCGATCAATCCAGTTCGCTGTAGCCTTAAAGCGAGGCCAAACGGGCTTAAGAGTGATTTTGATGCTTTGCCTTTCCCTGGCCATGAAGGCAGAAAACCGGATCCCAAATCCCGAATGGCATTGAGATACAAAGCCAATCCCATTAGCAGAAAAGCTGCCGCCAACGTCATTAAAATCGGCCACCAGTAATTGTTTACGTAAGCTTCAGACCGTAAAATCCAGTTAAGTGGAGAAATCCAGGACAGCGCATCATTCATTACATCCCCGATAGCTCGGATCATATAGGCAAACAGCAAAACCGTAATCGATAAACCGAGTGTGCTTCTGGCATTTGGGGACAACTGCGCGCAGACCGCAGCAACGCCGGCAAAAATCATACCGCTAGCACCCAAGGCCGAACCGTATACCAGCGACCCTTCCAAATCTATGCTTTCAATACCCAAAGCAGTCAATGAAAAAGCGGTCAACAGCGCCAGAACAATATTGGCACCAATCAACACCAGTAAAATCGACAACAGATTCGACAGACGGCCCACTGGCAACGATCGGATCATTTCAATGCGGCCATCTTCTTCATCAGTACGCGTATGGCGTGTTACCAGCAAAATGCTCATCAACCCAACTACCACCGCCGTCATCAGCAGCATCTCATGGGCAGTCATGGCTCCAACTGTATAATTGTCCAGACCATATCCAGGCCCTACCATCGCCGTCATGGCAGGATTGCGCATCGTTTCAGCCATTGCCTGCCGTTCTTCCGCACTCTGATACAAACCAACAAAAGCCAAGGCAATGATGACAGAAATGGACGCAAAAGACAGCAGCCAGATTGGCAGACGCAAACGATCGCGGCGCAAAACAAAACGCATCAACGTTCCTGTACCGTCAAAAAAGTGTCGGGACATTACAACTCGCCTCCTGCCCCTGATTCTACCGCTTGTCCAGTTCCTTCGTAATGGCGCATGAACAGCTCTTCCAAAGTTGGTGGGGCGCTTTCAATGCGGATCACTCCGAACTGGCTGACATAGCGCATGACCCGATCCACTTCTGCAGTATCTACCTGAAAGGACAACGCCTGTCCTTTCAGGTAGATACCGCTCACTCCTTTAAAATCTTCTAAAGCGGTGATTGGTTCCTTTGTTTCCACCAGTAATATTGTCCCCGTCAAATGGCGGAGCTCTTTTAAGGTTCCCGTTTCAATGATTTTCCCTTCGCGGATGATGGCCACTTTATCACATAGCTTTTCGACTTCAGATAGGATATGGCTGGATAGCAAGACGCTCTTTCCCTGCTTTTTCGCTTCCATGACATATTCCTGGAAAACCCTTTCCATTAGAGGATCGAGGCCGGAAGTCGGTTCGTCCAATACATATAGGTCCACATCTGACGAGAATGCCGCAATCAGGGCCACTTTTTGCCGATTCCCTTTTGAATAAGTGCGGCATTTCTTCGTTGGGTCCAGATCAAACTTCCGGATCAATTCCTGACGGCGGTCCAGCTTGTTGCCACCGCGAAGTTTAACGAACAGATCGATGACTTCACCACCCGTTAGGTTCGGCCATAAGTTGATATCCCCCGGAATATATGCCACACGTTTGTGAATTTCCACTGCATCTTCCCAGGAATCCTTACCAAAAATTTCAGCACGTCCTTCCGAAGCCTTCAAAATGCCGAGAAGAACACGTAAAGTCGTAGACTTCCCTGATCCGTTGGGTCCAATAAAACCATAGACCTCTCCTTCTCCTACTTCAATATTGACTCCGTCTAACGCCGCAAAGTCTCCGAACTTCTTCGTCAAGTCTATTGTTCGCAAAACTGTCATGGATACCCCTCCTAATTTGTGTAGAAGCTTTTCTTGAGAATATCAAGATATTCATAAAACTCATCCCAGTAAGGTTCAAAATCCAGATCGCTCATCTTTTGCCCCTGTAGCCTTTGCAGAAGATCCTGCTGATAGCCATCAACTCCCCAACGAATTAAGTTGAACGCCTTGTCAACGTCCAGACCTTTTCTGAAAAGCGTTTTGTCGATGCCTCCGTACAGCAATGCATATCCTTGCATTTGTAATTCCTCATAGCGTTTCTGAAGATGCGGAGGCAGTTCCAGATCTTTTGTCAGCATGACCGTCCCCATAAAGTTGAAGACGTGTTCGTTTTCCACCTGCGCTTTCATTTTTAGTTGGGCTGCCCCTTTGAGGCGTTTAATAAAATCAGTTTCATTGATATCAACTAAGCTTAAATATTCAGTGATGATAAAATTCAGGCTGTATTCGATCAAATACTCATACAGATCCTTTTTATTTTTGAAATAATAGAATAGCATTCCTTTTCCGATGCCAGCCTGTTTGACGATACGATTGGTTGAAGCTTTTCCATAACCGTTTTCGGCAAACTCCATCAATGCCGAATCAAGGATTTTTTGCTGCTTTTTAGGGTCAAGGTTCTCAAATCTCTCCATGCTCATCCCCACTTTCCACACTTTAGACCTTATTGGTCGATTACAGAATACAATATTCGACCACATTGGTCAACTATTTTTATTCAATTTTCTGTTTTTAAAATCTCGAACCAAACCATTGCCGTTGCCCGCCGATAATGCTATGTTTTAATTGCCATAATAGGATAATAGGAGGAATAAAAATTGAAAAAATTATTTTTTGCAAAAAAAGGGTCTATCGTTGCTGGTCTGGTGATGTTATCGCTTTTAAGTGCTTGTGGTAATGAGGACGATACAGCTTCAGAAGAAACAACGACCGCATGGGACGATATTCAGGAAGAAGGCAGTTTGACTGTTGCGACATCAGGCACCTTGTTTCCAACATCCTACCGTGAAGAAGGATCAGACGAATTGACCGGTTTTGAAGTTGAAGTGGTTCGTGCAATTGGCGAACGTCTTGAATTGGACATCGAATTCACTGAGCTTGGTTTTGATGAAATGTTAACATCTGTTCAAACCGGACAAGTCGACCTTGCCGCCAATGACATCGAAATAACGGAAGATCGCGAAGAGAACTTCATCTTCTCTACACCATTCAAGTATTCTTACGGAACGGCAATCGTTCGTTCAGAGGATTTGTCTGGCATCGAAACACTGGAAGACCTAGAAGGCAAGAAAGCTGCCGGTGCGTCAACTTCCGTCTACATGGAAACGGCACGTGAATACGGCGCAGAAGAAGTGGTTTACGACAATGCCACCAATGAAACCTATTTGCGCGATGTCGCCATTGGACGAACCGACGTCATTTTAAATGACTACTATCTGCAGACTTTAGCAATTGCTGCGTTTCCAGAACTGGATATCACCATTCACCCGGATTTGAAGTACAGTCCCTCTGAAGTTGGTGTTGTCATGAACAAAGACAACGAAGAGCTTGCCGAAAACGTCAACCGCGTAATCGAAGAAATGCTAGAGGATGGAACGATCGCCGAAATCTCCGCTGAATTCTTCAACGGCGCCGATGCAACCGAAAAAGTTGATATTGAAGAATAAATTGAAAAGAAGTTGCTCTCGATTGAGCGGCTTCTTTTTCTTATGCGTCAGCGGTTGAATTTTCTCCAGTTAATTGGATATACTTTCTGATTCAGCTGAAATACTTTCTATTTACCTCGAATTACTTTCTACACGAGCTGAAATACTTTCCAAACGATACAAAATACTTTTAAAAGCTTTATACTAATTAACAATAAGCAAGAATAGTCTGTGTATGGAGGGTTGGAGATGGATACTCTTTTTTCGCCACTTGGTGACCAGGCAATTGTCATCGAGCTTGGCAATAAAATCAACGAACAAACTGAGCAAGCAGTTAGAAAAGTATCAGCCTTACTGGAAAGCCGGCAGCCTGAATGGATGATTGAATTTATTCCTACTTTTGCAACGGTAGCCGTCTTTTATGATCCTTGTCTGGCAGCATACGAAGGAGTAAAAATGGAACTGGAGAGCCTTCTGATCCATCTAGGTGACGACATTCCTGCTGAATCCAGAACCGTTGAAATTCCGGTCTGCTACGGCGGAGAGTTCGGTCCCGATCTGGAATTTGTGGCGCAGCATAACAAGCTGACTCCACGCGAAGTCATCGATATCCATACTTCCGGCAATTATTCGGTCCACATGATTGGCTTTGCACCCGGCTTCCCTTTTATCGGTGGCATGTCTGGAAAAATTGCAGCGCCTCGGCGCGATTCACCCCGTATACGGATTCCAGAACGGACAGTCGGCATTGCCGGCATGCAAACCGGCGTTTATCCGATTGAAACTCCTGGTGGTTGGCAATTGATTGGCAGAACGCCGATTCGACTATTTCTTCCTGAAAACGATATTCCGAGTCTCCTGCGGGCAGGCGACAAGGTTATTTTCAAGGAAATTTCAGAAGATGACTATAACGTATGGGAGGAAAATCCAGATGCTAAAAATGCTTAAAGGCGGACTGCAGACCACTGTCCAGGACTTGGGTCGGACCGGCTTCCAGAAATACGGCGTCATTGCCAGCGGCGCCATGGATCCTTTCGCACACCGCCTAGCCAATTTATTGGTCGGCAATAGCGAACAGGCGGCAACTCTTGAAATCACACTAGTGGGCCCTGTTATTGAATTCCATGAAGATGCACTCATCGCTTTATGCGGCGGAGACCTGAGTCCCAAAGTGGACGGCGATGTCGTGCGAACGTGGCGAATGCTCAAAGTTACTAAAGGCAGCACCCTGACGTTTGGTAAGCCTCGCGTGGGTGCCCGCTGCTACTTGGCAATTGCCGGTGGTATTGATGTACCGAAAGTAATGGGCAGTAGGTCCACTTATTTGCGCGCAGGAATCGGCGGCTTTCAAGGACGTTCTTTGGAAAAAGGCGACGAGCTTGCTGTTGGCCAAGTCACCAAGCAACAACAAGCATTGCAGCAGAAAATCGAAAATGAGTTTGATTGGCTGCTTCCGCCTGCGCGTTATTTCGAAGAACCGGTGATCCGGATGATGCCGGGAAGGCAATTCGATTTATTCGATAGAGACAGCAAAAAACGGATATTCAGTAAAGCTTTTACCGTTTCCTCCAATTCAGACCGCATGGGATACCGATTGGAAGGCTCCAAACTATCCCTGGAAACCCCCGCGGAATTGATTTCAGAAGCAGTTGCTTTCGGTTCTGTTCAAGTTCCAGCGGATGGCAATCCGATTGTTCTGCTTGCAGATCGCCAAACAACAGGCGGCTATCCGAAAATCGGACAAATTATATCTGTCGACCTGCCGCTCATTAGCCAGTTAAAACAAGGGCAACGACTACGTTTCAAAGAAATCTCTCTTGCAGATGCACAACAGCGCTTGATCGAGCAGGAACAGTCAATTCAAAAAATAGGAGCTGCGATCCAATTAAAATGGGAGGAATGGACATGAGCTATAAAGTAGATTTGAACTGCGATATGGGAGAAAGCTTTGGCGCCTACAAGATGGGCAATGATGAGGAAATACTCGATTACGTAACATCAGCGAACATTGCCTGCGGCTTTCATGCAGGCGACCCGGCGACCATGCGCAAAACCGTCAAACTGGCGCTCGAGAAAAACGTCGGTATTGGGGCTCATCCGGGGCTACAGGACTTAGTAGGCTTTGGTCGCCGCAACATCGCCTTGTCTCCTCAAGAAGCCTATGATTTGGTCGTTTATCAGATCGGCGCTTTATCAGGCTTTGTTAAAGCTGAAGGCGGACACTTGCAACATGTTAAAGCACACGGTGCTCTCTACAATATGGCAGTCAAAAATGTAGCCTTATCAGAAGCCATTGCGGAAGCCATCTATAGAATCGACCCAGAGTTGGTCCTGTTTGGACTGTCAGGCAGTGAAATTATCAAAGCAGGAGAGAAAATAGGACTGCGGACAGCCAATGAAGTATTTTCTGACCGGACCTATCAAAAAGACGGCTCATTGACGCCACGGACCCAAAGCAATGCATTGATCACCGATTCCCGAATCGCCATCGACCAAGTTATTCGCATGGTCAAGGAAAACAAAGTAGCTACTGTTGAAAACGGAGATGCACAGCTGCAGGCAGAAACCGTCTGTATCCACGGAGATGGCGTCCATGCACTTGATTTTGCCATCCAGATTTCAAAATCGTTGCAAGGAGCCGATATCGGTATTATCAAAGTAGGCGAATTCGTCTAACACATGCCAAGGAGGGTTTTAATGAAGAATGCGAAAAAGATGAAAAACACCAACCACAGCGTCCTGCTTGGAGCTGCCTTCCTGATGGCCACCTCAGCTATCGGACCTGGATTTTTAACACAAACAACGGTTTTCACGGAAACCTTATTGGCTTCCTTCGGCTTTGTGATTTTAATCTCCATTATCATTGATATCGGTGCCCAAACGAACATTTGGCGCATCATTGCAGTATCCGGCAAACGTGCCCAGGATATTGCCAATGATGTCCTGCCGGGCCTGGGTTATTTCCTCGCCTTTTTAGTAGTCATGGGCGGTCTTGCTTTTAATATCGGTAACATTGGCGGTGCAGGGCTCGGTACAAATGTACTGTTCGGAATCGATCCGAAAATCGGAGCTATTTTAAGCGGCTTGCTCGCCATCGGCATATTCATTGTTAAAGAAGCCGGACGAGCGATGGACCGTTTCGCGCAAATTCTCGGCTTTGTTATGATCGGATTGACAATATACGTCATGATTACTGCCCAGCCTCCTGTTGGTGAAGCGATTGCGAAAACATTCGTGCCGGATACCATTAATATCTTTGCTATTGTCACACTAGTTGGCGGGACGGTCGGCGGATATATAACCTTTGCTGGCGGACACCGCCTGATCGACGCAGGGCTAACAGGCAGAGAGGCCTTACCGGAAGTAACAAAAAGCTCGATTTACGCCATCGGAATTGCATCACTCATGCGCATTATTCTGTTTCTCGCGGTTCTGGGTGTCGTTTCCCAAGGAATTGCTCTGGACCCGGCCAATCCGCCCGCTTCCGTCTTCCAATTGGCTGCCGGCAACGTCGGCTATAAAATTTTTGGTATCGTAATGTGGGCAGCCGCTGTAACGTCTGTTGTCGGTGCAGCCTACACGTCCGTTTCGTTCATCCGCTCCTTCAGCCCGGTTCTTGAAAAATACAACCGCTTGCTGATTATCAGCTTTATCGTCATCTCAACATCCGTTTTTGTCATCATTGGCCAGCCTGTGCTGATATTGATACTTGTCGGATCAGTGAACGGCTTAATCCTACCGATTGCACTCGGCGTTATGCTGATCGCTGCGCATAAAGTGAAAATCGTCGGCGACTACAAGCACCCTTTGTGGATGACTATTTTTGGCGTCATCATCGTGGTTGCTATGTCATGGATGGGGATTTATACGTTGATGAACGGAATTCCGGCATTATTCGAATAAGGAGTGAAGTTAAATGGATACTACTGCCCTGCAATCTCCCAATGCAATCCGGGAGCTAATCCGGCACGGCGATTGGCAGAAGCCAACTTCAGGCTTGGCCAATGGCTTTATTCAGGCTAATCTTGCTGTACTGCCGAAAGAGATGGCGTTTGAATTTCTTCTTTTTTGTCAGCGCAATCCGAAATTCTGTCCGTTGATCGATGTCACAGAAGCTGGCTCGTTTGCACCGGCTCTATCGGCACCAACCGCAGACCTGCGCACCGACCTCCCTAAATATCGTGTGTTTCGGAATGGCATATTGACGGAAGAAAGGAATCAGATTAACGATTTATGGACAGATGACATGGTCGGTTTTTTGATTGGCTGCAGCTTTACGTTTGAAGAAGCACTGAGCAATAACGCCATTCCCATCCGCCATAATGAAGAGCATTGCAATGTCCCAATGTACAAGACTTCAATACCTGCAGTAAAAGCAGGGCGCTTTGAAGGTCCCACCGTAGTCAGCATGCGGCCAATGCCAGAAAAAGACGTTATCCGCGCCATACAGGTGACGAGCCGTTTTCCAAGCGTCCACGGAGCTCCGGTGCATATCGGCAACCCCGAGGGTATTGGCATCCACAATTTAAGCCAACCTGATTTTGGAGACCGGGTGACCATCAAAGAAGGCGAAGTTCCCGTTTTTTGGGCTTGCGGCGTCACGCCACAGGCAATTGCCATGCATGTCAAACCAGAAATCATGATCACCCATGCTCCTGGTCATATGTTCATCACAGATTTGAAAACCGAAGAAATCAGTGTAATTTAAACACAAAAACCAGTAAAGCCGAGTTTTGGCCTTACTGGTTTTTTATGGCATCGTTTAATTTGGAGAATTGCCTGCTCCCACAAATTCAGCCTTATCCGGCGATGCGGGCACGCGAGAGTCTTGAAGCCAGCAAGCCACAGAATGCCCTGTTTCCGAAACCGTATCACGCGGTGTATACGTATGGCATACCGTCATCGCATGCGGACATCTCGCAGCAAACGCACAGCCTTCTCCAAGAGTTGCGAGATTGGGTGGTGAGCCGGCAATTGGTTGCAATGGCTGTCCCCGGTCTTCATTCAGCTTGGGCATAGATTGCAGCAATCCCAACGTATATGGATGCTGAGGATTGTAGAAGATCTCATCTAGTGTTCCCTGCTCGACGATTTTGCCACCATACATCACTGCTACGCGATCGGCCATATTGGCGACCACGCCCAGGTCATGTGTGATTAAAATAATGGCGGTATCCGTCTTCTTTTGCAAATCCCTCATCAAATCAAGTATCTGCGCTTGGATAGTGACATCCAGAGCCGTGGTCGGTTCATCTGCAATCAGCACTTTCGGGTTGCAGGCAAGTGCCAGTGCGATGACTACGCGTTGCCTCATTCCCCCGGAAAACTGGTGAGGATAGTTGTCGAGCCGTTTTTCCGCCTGTGGAATCCCGACCAATTTAAGCATTTCCAACGCTCGCTCGCGTGCTTGCGCTTTTGTCACCTGCTCATGGCGCTGAACGCCTTCCATGATTTGTTTGCCAACTTTCATTGTCGGATTTAGTGAGGTCATCGGATCCTGAAAGACCATCGAAATTTCCGATCCGCGCAGATTAGTGACCTGCCGCTTGGACATCTTTAACAAACTTTCGCCGTTATAGACAATGTCGCCTTTCGTCACTTCGGTAGTGGCGGCTGGCAACAACTGCATAATGGATTTAGCGGTGACCGATTTGCCCGATCCCGATTCTCCAACGATGGCCAATGTTTCTCCTTTTTCCAATTCAAAGTTCACGCCGCGCACAGCTGTCAGTTTACCGGCTTGGGTTTTAAACGCTACATGCAAATTATCGACTGTCAAAATGGTTTTGCTCATGGTGGGCCTCCCCTATTTTCTCATTTTCGGATCTAGTGCATCGCGCAGTCCGTCGCCTAGCAGATTGAAGGATATCATGATGATGCTGATGACCAAAGCCGGGAAAATCAATTTATATGGGAAGTAACGCATCGATTTATACCCGTCTTCGATCAATACGCCAAGCGATGCCAGAGGCGCCTGCAAACCAAGACCGATAAAGCTCAGAAACGCTTCAAAGAAAATAGCAGTCGGAATGGTGAACATGACTGTCACGATAATTGGCCCCATAACATTCGGCAACAGATGCTTTGAAATCAGCCTTGGATTCGAAGCACCAAGTGTCCGTGAAGCCAGAACAAATTCCTGGCCCTTCAACTGCAGCACTTGCCCTCGTACCACACGCGCCATTCCAACCCAACCGGTGATGACCATCGCCAAAATAATGGACGTAATGCCCGGCTCTAGCACCAGGATGAACAGGATGATAACAATCAAGTTCGGAATCCCCATGAGAACTTCAATGATTCGCTGCATGACATTATCAATGCGCCCTCCGTAAAAAGAAGAGATTCCCCCATAAATGACGCCGATTACTAGATCCAAAAAGGCTGCCACTAAGGCGATGAACAGCGAAATCTGGGTACCTTTCCAAACACGTGTCCAAAGATCGCGGCCAAATTCATCAGTTCCAAACCAATAATTGATCTGGACATCCCGCTCTGCATATTGATTCACGCCTTGTGAATCTTGGCCATTAAAGCCCAGCCATTCCAAGCCCTGAACTTTCGGCGGCATATTGGAATGAACCAAATTCTGTTCACGATAGGAAAATTCGTTCATGCTCGGTCCAATTAGCGCCAAAACAATCAACAGAACGAGCATGACCAATGAAATCATAGCTCCTTTGTTTTTGATGAGCCGCTGAAATGCCTCTTTCCAAAAGGAAACCGACGGCGTACTGATTTCTTCACTTTTTCGTTGATCCAGCGGCGCTTTTACAAACAAGTCTGCTGGAATTTCATCATAGGCATATTGGTTTTGCACCTGCAAATCTTGATGTGGGGGAAGTTTTGGTGTATTTCCAGTCATGCTGATTCCCCCTTATAATTGATGCGTGGATCTAGGAAGCTGTAAATGATATCCACAACAAAGACCACAAAAATGAACAAAGCGCTATAAAAAATAGTGATTCCCATAATGACGCTGTAATCCAATACAAGAATCGACAAAGTAAACTGCTCGCCCAGTCCTGGTACTGCAAATATTTTTTCGATGACCAAAGTTCCCGTCATGATCGACACTGCAAGTGGTCCAAGCATCGTGACAACCGGAATCAGCGCATTGCGGATAACGTGCTTGACTATGACCTGCTGTTCCTTCAATCCTTTTGCTCTGGCAGTAATGATATAATCCTGGCCGATTACTTCAAGCATTTCACTGCGGATAAATCGGGCAACTGTAGCCGTCACCGTCACCGATAAAGCAATGGATGGCAACAGCGTACTAGAATACCCTTCCCACAAAGCGACAGGTAGCCATTCCAACTTCACGCCCACGTAGTATTGCAGCAACGCCGCAAACACGAAAGACGGAATCGACATTCCCAAAACGGCCAATGTCACCGAGCCGTAATCCAAAATAGAATTATGTCTCAGCGCAGAAACGATTCCTAGAACCAGTCCGATGATTGCCCCAATAACCAAAGCCTGCAGCCCGATAAATGCCGATGGGCCGATTCGATCGCTAATCATGCTGGTAACGGTTCGTCCTTCATACTGGAACGAATAACCCAAATCGCCTTGAAGCAAATTCCCAATATACTTTATGTATTGAATAGCGACCGGTTGATCCAATCCGTATTTGGCATTCAAGATCACCAATTGACTATCCGTCAATTTTTCCGGATTGGTAAACGGCGTACCGGGTAATAACTGCATCAAGAAAAAAGTCGCTGTCACAATAATGAAAAGCGTAATAAGCATAAAGCCAATCCGCTGCAATAAATAACGTTTCATGCGAACACCTCAGTTCTTTCTGTAGGGTGAATTTATCTTCTTGATGAAAAATACGAGGGCGCCCGTCAAACGGCTACACCCTCGTACCTTTAAGCTGCACACCTGTTTTATTCTTCGATCGTCACCCATTTATAAGAGAAAGAAGCTCCTGTTGGATGAACCAATAGATTTTTAATTTTGCTTCTCATCAAGACAGCTGCACCTTCTTGGTAAAGTGGCACAATCGCTGCATCTTCTTCCAGCAGAATTTTCTCAATGTCTAGCAGCATCTGGTAACGTTTTTCAAGGTCCGTTTCAGTTCTTGCTGCTGATACCAATTCTTCCAATTCGGCATTTGAATAATCCATGCGGTTAGCTGATCCGCCTTCCAACCACATGTCCAAGTAAGTCATCGGATCGCTGTAATCCGGTCCCCATGAAGATAGAGACAAGTCGTAGTCAACCGCTTTTTCAATTTCCAGACGCTGTGCGAACGGAACCGCTTTGATGTCCAATTTGAAGCCTGGTAGATTGTCTTCCAATTGTGCCTGGATGTACTCAGCCACTTTTTTATGGTCTTCAGAATCTGCAATGTTGATGGAGACCGTTACTTCTGTTGCTCCAGTTTCCTCCAAGCCAGTTTCCCAAAGCGCTTGGGCCTCTTCAACTGTTCCAGTGTTGAAATCTCCGTTCAAGTCACGGAAATCTTCGCCTGATGGTGAGTTAAAGAACCCTTCTGGAACCACACCATTTAATGCAGTGGAGCCATTTTTCAAAATAACATCTGTTAAACTTTCTTTGTCGATTGCCATATTAACTGCTTGGCGAATGTTTTTATTGCCCAATACCGGGTGGTTATGGTTAAAGCGAAGGAAAATGATTTCCGGCTCCAGAATCGTTTCAAAGTTCTCGTCATCTTTGTTTTGGTCAACTGCCTCTGAACTTAAGACAATACGGTCTACTTTGTTCGTTTCGTATAAGTTGATGCCTGCTGCCGGATCTTTGACTACGTAAGCGTTAACTGCATCTAACTTGACTGTTTCTGCATCCCAATAATCTTCGTTCTTTTCATATTTCCAGCCTTGGTCGTGAGTCCAGTCAACCAATGTGAAAGGTCCGTTGAACAGGATGTTTTCTGCTTCCAACGCGTATTGGTCGCCTTGCTCTTCAACAAACTTCTGGTTTTGAGGCAGGAAGGTTGGGAAGGTCATCAATGACTGGAACAATGGGTTCGCTGCATCCAGCGTAACTTCCAATGTTTTTTCATCAATCGCTTTGACTCCCAGCTCTTCTGCATCCATTTCTTCGTTCATGATCGCTTCAGCATTTTTAATACCTGCTGTTACGAACATGAAGTTATAGGGACTCGCATCTTTCATGACGCGCTTCCAAGCATATTCAAAGTCTTGTGCGGTAACTGGCTCTCCGTTACTCCAGTTAGAGTCACGCAATGTGAATGTATGGACGCTTTGGTCCTCGCTTTCTGTATGTTCGGTTACTAAAGCTTCAATCGGTTCATGGTTTTCATCCTGACGGTAAAGCCCTTCGTTGACGTTATTCAATACCGTAAAGGCGATGCCATCATGCGCTTTTGTCGAGTCTAAAGTAGGAATATCAGCTGTAGTTGAAATGTTCAATACTTGCCCAGCTTCTCCTTCTGCTGCTGCGTTGTCTTCGCTTGAGCTTTCTGAAGAATTAAAGTTGCATCCCGATAAGAATAAAACAAATGCAATCATAATCATGAAAATCTGCGTTTTTCTCTTTCTCTCCATTTTTCTACCCCCAATTAATTGATTATTCTTTCTTATCATAAGTGTTATTGTAAAATTTGGCAACAAGATGTTTAAATTTTCAAATATATAAATTTCATGGTAATCTTTAAATGCATAAAGAAAGGACCCATCTCCATGAATTTTAAAGGTATTTTATTATTTATTTCGTTAGGAAGTTCGTTCATTTTGTCTTTCTTCCTATACAGGCAGTGGTCTCTGACAAACTGGTTTGATGCTTTATTTTTGATCGGACTTTTGCTGATTATGGTTTATTGCGTCATGGTTTTGATCGAAGGGCAATTTTTTACAGCTTTCTTAAAAAGCACCCGAAACTTTTTTGCAAAAGTAAATAAAAAAGACCAGCTGATCCGCGAAAGCGAAAAACGGTCGGTTGAACCGTTGGATTATCGCAAAGAATTTCCAAACCGCAGTTCATTTCTGCAGGTTGGCCTGTTTTTTTGTATAGGCAGCCTGCTAATATCTTCGGCACTGCATTATTTGAATTAGAAAGAGTTGAAATCAAAAAACGGCAACCCCCTGTGATAGGGCATTGCCGTTTCAATAGATACAACTACCGGATTTCATTAGCGAGGATTGATTTGATGAACTCATCCCTTTAACTCCCGTCTAATCTGTCCAAAGATCTCTTTTAAATATCCCGCGCTGTGCGGAACCAGGTCTTCTAAGCCAATGGCCTTTTCAAAAGTTTTTCTGCTGCCATCCTCTGCTATTTCAAAGCCTTCAAGGTCTGCTCTTTCTTTTTTTCCAGTATATAAATCAGCCAATGCTTCAAAATCAAGCTTTCCCATACCGGATACTTCTTCCAGTTGCAACTCAAACCTATGGTCAAGGTTCTTTAGATCCTTGTATAAAAAGCAGTGGCAGCGCTCATTATCGAAAAAATCCGACAACACGATTTGATCTTTAATCATCCCAATGTACGTCAAGTCGGCTAAGTCCACTTGAATGCCAAGCTCTTCCCGAACTTCCCGGATGCCGTCTTCGACCGTTTCATCCGTCAATAAATGACCCGCTGCCGTAATATCAAAAAGTCCTGGAAAGTCCTTCTTCTCTTTGCTTCGCAGCTGAAGATAAACGACATCTCTATTGTTTTGCCGTCCTGCTATCCAGCAGTGAAATGTTTCATGCCAATAACCCTTTTCATGTACTTCTTTCCGATCGGCTATGCCTTGCTGTCTACCCTGTTCATCGTAAATGCGCAGTTTTTCCGTCTCCATATCTGTGCTCCTTTTTCTTGTAGCATAACAAAAAAACCGGCCTTCTACCCGGCCGGTTCGTTTTAATCTGCGACGATCGCTTCCACTTTTGATAAAAACTGCTTTGTCCGCTCTTCTTTCGGATCTTCAAAGACTTGCTGTGACGTGCCTTGTTCGACTATGAGTCCTTCATCCATGAAAACCACGCGGTCAGCCACTTCTTTCGCAAAGTTCATTTCATGGGTGACAATAACCATCGTCATTCCTTCTTCTGCTAAACTTTTGATGACCAATAGTACTTCTCTCACCAGCTCTGGATCGAGTGCTGAAGTCGGTTCATCAAACAGCATCACTAGGGGGTCCAAAGCAAGAGAGCGGGCAATCGCTACCCTTTGTTGCTGACCACCGGACAACTGCGCCGGGTAATGATCAGCTCGCTCTGCTAATCCCACCTTTGCCAGCAATCCTGCTGCAATTGCCTTCGCTTCTTCAGGAGCTTTTCCGTGGATGGCAATAGGCCCTTCCATAACATTTTCCATAGCTGTTTTATGAGGAAATAAATTAAATGATTGAAAAACAAAACCTGTTTTTTTGCGCAATTCCCTGATCACTTTTTTCCGGTGGCGATCGATTTTACCACCTGCTTTTACTTCATATTCCCCCACTTGAATAAGTCCTTCAGTCGGTTCTTCCAAAAAATTCAAGCAACGCAGCAAAGTCGATTTTCCTGATCCACTTGGCCCCATAATGACAACCACTTCGCTCTTATTGATACTTAAATCGATGCCTTTCAGAACTTCGTTGGATCCGAAATTTTTTACCAGTCCGGTAACTTTTATCATTTGCCAATCAATCTCCTTTTATACACCCTTCTCCCACTGACAGCCGAAGGAAGACTTTCTTGCTGAATGATTTTTTATCTAACCAAGTACTTGGATGATCGAACTTCCAAACGATCCAATAATTTTGTGAAAAACGAAATCAATATCCAATAAATCGCTGCAGCCACTAAATAGATGGTCAACGGCTCGAATGTTTTCGCAATAATCAGGCTCGACATCTGCAATAGTTCTGTAACCGTAATGACCGAAACCAGAGAAGTATCTTTGATCAAGACAATAAATGAATTGGATAGTGTCGGAATGGCAATCCGCAAGCTTTGCGGAAGAATAATTCGCTTTAAAGCCTGCGGATAAGTCATCCCCATTGACATAGAGGCTTCCATTTGTCCATTATCCACTGCTAAAATCGACGCTCGGAACGATTCTGATAAATAAGCACCCGCATTTAAACTGAGCGCTAAAATACCTGATGAAATGGGATCTAGCGCGATGCCTACCTGAGGCAGCCCATAATAAATAACAAAAATCTGCACCAATAGTGGAGTCCCGCGCATCAAAGAAACATAGACATTGGCGATTTCATTTAACACTTTTACTTTTAGAATACGAATGATGGCCGTAAGAAACCCGATAACTAAAGCAATCAAGATCGAGATGGCAGCAAGGAAAATCGTCATCCCTGTCGCTGTGAGCAACGATGGCAATGAATCAATAATAATTGTAAAATCCATAAATCCTCCCATTAGACAAGAAGTAAAACGCTATTCCCTTTAATCGAAAATTTCTTCTTTATACTCAATCTCAATCCCTAAATGGCTCAATTCAGTTAAAAAAGGCTGGAATCGCTCCCGAACGATTAAACTTTCGATTGGAATAACGCCTGTCTCTGTTATTTTTTTGTCTACAATCCATTGTGAAATCAGCAACGCTGGGATAGCAGTTGTTTTAGCCATCGACGTTATTTTTCGTTCATGATCGTATAAATCAATCATTTCCCACGTATGTTTTGTCTGCCTGCCTTGCTTGACTCCACTTACTTCTACTCTTAAGACTGTGATGTCCTCTATTGAATGGCCAGACATTTTCGGTGCCAGGATTTTCTCCGCAAACAACTTTGGACTGAGTTCCATGTCTTTAATGGAGACTGGGGTTTCGTCAAGAAATCCTAATTCACTCAAAACCCTCATCTTGTCCCAATGTCCTGGATACCGGATAGTTCGCTCTATCAAATTTTCGACTTTCCCTTGCAACATAAAAGCAGTGCTATGAGCGTCTGTGATAACCGTTTCACATAACCCGACTGGGGCGGGAAATGTCATGTCTGCTAAATCGGATAGCGGAACCAATTCCACAATTTCTCCATTTCGAATAATAGTTGCGGGTTTTGTATAAAGTCCCAGTAGACTCTCCAGACGGTAGACGACTTGATACCCTAAAGGTGGATCCGGATATCTCGGAATTCCACCACAAGCCAGCATCGCTTCTTTCGCTCTGTCCAATAATTCAATTCCTTGTGCAGCCAAAAAGTTAGTGATGCCCGGTGCGACTCCGCAGCCCGGGACGATTAGGACCCCCGCTTGCCGTGCTTGTTCATGCAGCGCCAGTTTTTCCGGAAAGTGAGATCCTACCAAATCAACCAAATGACATTTCGAAGAAATTGCTGCTTTTATCGCTGGAATGCTTAACGAGTGGGGAAGGCATCCTATTGCTAGGTCAGCACCCTTTAGCACTTCGGCAATATCGCCTTCTGTCGCTAATGCTGCCACTTTACCAATCACTCGCGGATTATCAGCGATAGCCAAACATTTATCAATGCTTGCTTGATTGATATCGACAGCTGTAATGGTTTCTGCACCTGCATATTTAGCTAATTCTGTTACGACCGTAGTGCCAATCATGCCTGTTCCTAAAACGAAGATATGCATTTCTCCCCCCCCTCACTTATGGCGCTTGTGCGAATAAAGAACAGAATCAGAGACGCAGAAATCTCTCTAGACGGACGCTTTGAGCCTCCAGGATGTGGGTCCGAAGTGAAGCTGGTTTGCGGAATATCGATAAGCGAAAATCATTAGGTCAACTTAAATAATAAAAAAATTAACTTTCTAACGGTTCTGTGCCAAACCATTTTTTATAGATTTCAGCATATGTTCCGTCTTCTTTCATTTCACTTAAAGCAGCATTAACCTGTTCAATAAAGTCTTCATTTCCTTTGTTGACGGCCATGCCAATTTCATCTTTATTTAAAATATCGCTGGAAATTTTAATCGGAAGATTTTGTTCCTTAATATTGTAGCTGATCAGCAATTGATCATTGATGATGACATCTAGTCGCTTATTCGTTAAATCTTGAATATAGTCGCCAACTGCCTTATACAATTTAACTTCTGCTCCGTCCACGCTGTTTGCCACTTCCTCAAAAGTGGTTCCACCGCCAACCCCAACATTCTTTCCTTTAATGTCTTCTAATTTTGTAATATCATCTGTTTCTTCACGTGTTACCAGTACCGATCCTGAAATAACATAGGGATCTGTAAAATCGACACTCTTTTTCCGTTCTTCTGTTACTGTCATTTGACCAATGATGATATCGAACTTATCGGCTTTCAAACCACCGATCAAGCCGTCCCATTTGGTCGCGATAAAGTTAGCTTCTACACCTAAGCGTTCTGCAATTTCATTGGAGATGTCGACATCGAATCCTTGGAATTCATCATTTTCATCAATGAAATTAAAAGGTGGATAGGTACCTTCAAATGCTACATTCAATTCTTTCGATTCTTCCATCCGTTCAAGTACTCCACCAGACTTTCCTTCTGCTTCACCCGCAGCAGTTGTTTCTGCCGTGTCTTCAGATCCGCAAGCTGCTAGCAGACCAAAAATAAATAAGAGAATAATAGCGCTTATTGCAGTTTTCTTCATTTTCATTCCTCCACCTTCAAATTTGTTATGGTTCCCAATCATTTCTCAAGCAAAAAAATTGAACACTTTCAGTTAATAAATTTATTCATGGATATAATTATTCATGACAATCACACTGTTTATTTCCATATTATAGAAGCGATTGCTCTCCCTATTATTGTCTTATAAGAAGATAAAGTCAATAAAATTTCAGATTTTTAAGAATATTTTGCACAAAAATAAAAAACTTCCAGCAATCAAATCATGGAAGTTTTTGTTTTATTCATATTGGTTAAATATCACGTCGTCAGGTGCGACATGCTTGATGAACAGCAAGTCTTCTGTTGTAATATCTGGAACGAAAAATTCAGTGCCCCAATGTTCCGAGGAAAAAATATGTCGCTCTCCTCTACTTAAGAAAATTGAAAACCACTTCAGCTTCTTCTTTCTGCTGACGTGCCGGGTCATAAGGAATTCAGCAATGTCCAGCGTCAGAAGACCAGAAAAAATGGTCATCCCTTGTTTTCCCTTGATGTCGAACAATCCGGGCAAGCCGGATGTGAGCTCTTCAATTGTTTTCGTTTCGTCATCAAAGCAATAGATTTCAAAGGCATCGGATTTAGCTAGAAAATATTCCATCAACAAGAGCCAATACTCATAGTTCCCAGTAGCCGGTATACGCTCCGATTCCCCATCCTCTGCGAATTCGGTAAGTTCAAACTGCAATTGCGTTTTGAGTTCCATGCATCCTTCACCTGCCCTTTTCTTTCTCAAACATTTCTTTCTCTGTATTTAAGCGTTCAACCCATTCAGCGATTTCCTTTAAACCGTCAATTTCTCCGTCTGCATCCAAGCAGCTCCAGTGCCCGTCTTTTTTCCAGATGGTTTTCATGCCAATTAACTTTGCGGCTTGTATATCATTTTTCGGATGATCTCCGATATAGATAGCTTCACTAGCAGAAACACCCAAACTTGCCAGCGCTTTATGGAAAATAGCCGCATCAGGTTTGGCCATCCCTTCCCATTCGGAAATCAGAATTTCTTCAAAATAATCTTTGATTTCCAAGGCCAAAATACTGTCCAGCTGAAATTGCCCTCTGCCGTTTGTGATCATTCCTAAGCGGAAAGACTGTTGGGACAAGTTTTCGAGCATGACGGTCAAATCTGGAAACGGTAGGCAATGATTTTTAAAGTTTGCTACGTAGTCAGCCAGCATGGTTTGCCACTCTATCCCTCTAATCCCCAACTCTTTAATTAACTGCTGATAGACTCGGTCTTTCCAGACATAGCCTTTGGCATCCAATTCGATAAACCGTTTGATAAAAAGATCTTTCGGAATATGCTGTACGTGTCTGGCTAGCCGGTTGTACTGGTCATCTACAAATGAAAACAGTGAACTATCACGGTCTAATAAAGTGCCATCCAAATCAAAAATAATAGCTTTGATCATTCCATTTCTCCTATCTCTTCATTCCTTACTACTCAGATTCAGCTTCTGGTAAAATCCTAAAGACTCTAGTAGAAATTCTTTATCATACTGTGTTTTCACTTGAATTCTTTCTACCCAATCCTCCAGTGTTTTAATCGGATCATCAGGATAAAGTCCCGTGCTGGTACTTAAAAAACTTTTCCAATTGTCGAACTCCCAATGGACCGTTTCGCCTTGGAGCTGCAACCGAACCTCAACGAGCGGCTCCGGGTGGATATGGTGCTGGGAATATTCAGCCGCCTCTAAAAAATCCGCGCGCTCAACCGGTTCTATCGTATAAACCTGATCTGACTGTTTTCCATTCGGCCGGTAATAACTGACTTCGATTCCTTTATCCGCGGGTTTTACCTGAACTTCCGCTCCAGGAAAAAAACCTGCCAGTCTGCCGCTTTTGAATTCGGGGCTGCCCACTTCAACCAGAATCGGCTGGATCCACTGGTCGCCTAAATCGCACAGGAACCTGCGTCCATTCTGATCTTCAGCCATGATCGCTGCATGGGCCTGTTCCGTTCCGAGCCCGCTACCTACCGGGTAGGCTTTTACGCCCGCTCTATCAAAAGCTGTCAGTAGCCAAATCGCCAGATCAAAACAATTTCCAGTGATGCCGTATTGGTCGTGATGCTGTTTCATCAGCTCTACACCGCGCTGTTTTTGTTCGCCCGACCGCTGGTAATACCAAGCTTTGGTCAAAGTCTCCATCGGAAAATTGTCAAACTGCTGCCAAACGGCAAGAATTTCTTCCGGTGCTTTCATCTTCTCCACCTTCTCTTTTTTTCTTCTGGCTACTACTTCTCTTTTTTCTTTAGAAAATCCTTCTTATAACAAAAGAACTTAAGCTATTCAGCTGCTTTAGACAGAAAAAAAGCAAGCCCCGGGGCCCGCTCTTTTTCATGAAGTCATGAAGCTATTCAGATAGAAAACTTTTTCGCTGGCGGATTTGGTAGTGATTCAGTTGCTTGAATAACTCTGAAGATGTTCCTTGATCTACAGAAAATTCAACTCCGCAATCCACTATATCTACCCCTGTTGCTTTCCGGACAATAGACCCTTCTAGTAAGAAAGCGCTGTCTAAAATTTCAAAGCTGCAACGCACGCTTTCTCCCAAAGGAATATCAAGTGCAGAAGAAAACACTAACCCTCCGGCGCTGACATCATAAATTTCGACTGGCAAAAAATTGCCTCCATAAATGGAAATCTTCCCATTCAAAGCTTGATTGAAATTAACTCGAAAAAATTCACGACGATTTTCTGACATTTCGCCCTCTCCATCCTTATTCACATATACAAATTGATAAGCAAACCTTTGATTTCTCCAACTAGATCTAAAGTACCAATACCTTCTTCTTCATTATTCAATATTTGGTCTTGAATTTCAATCATTTTTTTATCAATCACTTTAATGATTTGCTGGGATTTCATTCCGCCTGCCGGGTGCTGGCTCTGCTCGTCAGATAACAGCAGACCATAACGTATGGATTCGCCGACAAATTGCTTTACTGCATGCTTATAATTTAATACATTTTCAAGTGTGCGCTGATTGGAAAGTTTCTGGCCTTGTTCGTCCACTCGTCCCATTAATTGATTTAAAGAATTATCTTGCAGCTTAGACTGGGATTTTTTCATGGCATTCGAAAAAAGTTCACTCGGTTTGTTTCCAGCAGCTTGTACCGAAAGCCTGTCTTTCTGGATATTGCTCTGACTGTCAATGCGCAATTACAGCACCTCGTCTTCTTTAAAATTCACTTGCTGTTTGTTGTTCAACTTAACAACGAGCTCTACTTTGCCATGGTCGATTTGGAGCACTTTGGCAATTTGCTTGGAAGAAAATCCTTGCCTGGAAAGCTGAATTATTTTCTCCGTTTCCAAAGAAACCTCTTCTAGAGTTTCTGCCCCTTTAAAACTAGGAGCAAAGTTTTGTTCCAAACCTACAATCCGTTTCGTCAGATGGCTTTCACTTTCTTGTATATACGTGATTAATTTATCGTAAAGTGCATCATTTTCTTTTTCAAGCTGATCCACAAACTCAGCCATACTTTCGTGGACTCTAGCTGAGTCTTCATCCGTGTGCTGTTTTTTGACTGTTCGCATCAGCAGGACATTCATTAGCAACAGGACAATACTGATTGCCACCAGTAGCCATTCCATGATTATCACCCTGGCCTTCTGTTTATTATTTTCACTTTAATAATGATCGTGTACAGATAATATCGAAGCATGCAACCGCAGCATGGCTTTTGAGTGAAGCTGCGAAACTCTTGAGACGCTGACACTCAGGATTTCTGCGATTTCGGTTAATTTCATTTCTTCAAAATAGCATAGGGAAACTGTGATTTTTTCCTTTTCTGGCAATCGCTCAATGGCACGAACCAGCGATTCTTTGGTCATCTGTTCTGACAGATGGCGCTCGGGTGAATCGACATGGTAGTTTCCTAGCCTTCCTTGTTCTTCAAAATTTTCGTCATCCATCGATATCATCGTCGATAAGGCTGCCTCAGAAACTGTTTTATTGAGCTCAGCCTTGGTGATGCCCAAATATGAACTGACCTCTTCATCGGAAACAGAGGTGCTATTCTGCTGCTCCAGCAGAAGATAGGCTTTTTCAATTTTCTTCACTTTATCCCGGACGGACCGCGGAAGCCAATCACTGGTGCGCAACCCGTCAATAATCGCACCTTTAATGCGCCAAGATGCATATGTTTCAAATTTCAAATCTCGTTCGATGTTGAATTTGCTTAAGGCATCAAGCAGGCCTTCGTAGGCATAGCTGCGGACATCGTCTTTTTCCACCGTTTTAGGCAAACTGATCATGAATCGTTGAATCACGTAATCGACCAAAGGAAGATACTGTTCAACCAAGTATTCGCCAGCTTCCGGATCCCGATGTTGTTGCCAATCGCTCCAGCAGGAGAGTTCTTCTTTGGATAATTTATGATTCACCATGATTTTCACCACCATTTCCAAGCGGAAAAGCCGCTCTTATTTAAACAAAATCTTCATAATGAATCCTTTTAACCCTAATTTATAAGGCATACGAAGCTCCAGAAATTCACCGGTCATTTGACGGATAGCCACTGCTGCCTCACTCTTCGGATACGCTAGCAAGAGGGGCTTCTGCTTTTTCACAGCTTCTGGAATATGCGAATCACTTGGAATAGAACCCAGTGCACCAATCTCTTTGCCTAAAAACTGCTTTGCCGCCTGCTTGAAATTGTCAGCCGTCTGCTGGCCTTCCCTTATACTGGTGCATTGATTGACCACGAGCTTCATATGGACATTCGGGTCTTTGCCATGAACCATCTTAACGACTGAGTAAGCGTCGGTGATTGAAGTCGGTTCTGGAGTCGTCACCAAAATGACGTCATCAGCAGCTAGGATAAAACGAAGGTTCTCATAGGATAGGCCCGCTCCTGTGTCCAGGATGATATAGTCCACCTCGCCTTGTAGCGCGGCCAGCTCCCGAAAAAATTTCTGCAGTTTAAGGTCATCCATCTGAAACAGGTCATTAAAACCGTTTCCTCCTGAAATGAACAGCAAGCCATTCGGTCCTTCTTCGATGATGTCTTGAGCAGCCAGATCTTTTTCAATCATCGTCGCAATCGTTTCCCGGGGCGTTCGGCCAAGTAATACATCAATATTGGCAAAGCCGAGGTCAACATCGAAAATCAACACTTTCTTATTTTGTTCCACCAAGCTCAATCCAAAGTTCAAAGCGAAGTTGGATTTTCCTACGCCGCCTTTGCCGCTGGTAATGGCCAAGACTCTGGTTTTTTTAACAGATTTCCGGTCAGGCTTTTCGGCTTTTTTCCCTATCATCTTTTCCCTTAACTGGTTTGCCTGATCAACCATGATGTTCTTCCCCCATAATAAAGTCCGCTGCCAATTCGGGCGTAAACGCCAGGATGTCGTCCGGCACGTTTTGGCCATTGGCAATATGGCGGATCGGAATACCATAATGATAGATCAAATTGATAATCGCACCTGAAGAACTGGTTTCATCCCTTTTGGTCAAAAGCAGTTCATCCATAGAAACGGAACCAAAATTATCAATGATTTTCTTCATGTCTTCATACTTGGCCGTCAGACTTAACACCAAGTGGATTTGCACTTTGCTGCCAGCCGGCAATAAACGCCGGAGCTCCTCGATATATTGAGTCTGCTGATAATTTCGACCTGCCGTATCCATTAAAATGATGTCGCAGTGGTGGAAATCTTCAATTGCTTTCGTTAAGTCTTCTGACGACTCAACCACCTTGACCGGGATATTCAAGATGCTGCCGTAAGTCTTCAGCTGCTCAACTGCAGCTATCCGGTATGTATCTGCTGTAATCAAGCCTACTTTTTTATCTTTTGTCAGCATATAGTCAGCCGCAATCTTAGCGATGGTTGTCGTTTTCCCTACACCTGTGGGTCCGATAAAACAGATGACTTCTGGATCTTCAACAACTAGTTTAGTCATTTTTCTTTTAATGATAGCTATCAGCTCTTCACGGGCCAGCCGCTGCACAATCTCTGACGTTTGGTCATTGTTGGATTCAGCCGTTGCCATCAGCTTTCCAAGCAACTCTGCCTGGATATCCTGTGCCACTTCCTGCGCAGTCAATTGCTCTTTCACTAGTCGAAGTGCTTCTGGAAGCTGTTCTTCTTTCATCTGCTGTACCATAAACTGTTTGATGTTTTTTAATTCATTAATCAGCTCAACTGAAGAATCTTTCTGCCCATCCGGACTTACATACGGCTGAACTTGTAAGGGTTCTACCTGTTGGGATTTTGGTGTTGCAATGGGGTCAATGGCGGCTGTGACTTCCAGTTTCACTTTTTGGAAAAATCCTAAAAAGCCACCAGTTTTGATTTTTTTGGTATTTAGGATCAAGGCATCAGCCCCCAGCTCCTGCTTGATCATCGGAATCGCTTCGGTCATCGTACTCACTATATATGTTTTTAGCCTCATGAGATGTTAACCACTCCAACACTTTGAATTTCAATTTCGGGTTCTAGTTCATTGTAGGAAAGCACCGGTAGATCAGGCGCAAAACGTTCCACGAACTGTCTCATGTAAATGCGTATCGCAGGAGATGTCAGCAAGATTGGCTGTACGCCCGTTTGCTGAAGTTGCGCTGCCTGTTCCGTAATCTTCTGGAAAATCGTCTGGGAAGATTCCGGATCGATGGATAAGTAATTGCCTTGCTCCGTCCGGTGTACAGAATCCGCAAATTTCTTCTCGAGGCTTGCTCCTGCTGTGATCACTTGCAACGGCTCTTTTTGCGTTGCGTATTGCAAGGTGATTTGACGCGATAAGGACTGGCGCACGTATTCCGTCAACAAGTCTGTATCTTTCGTCTGTGAACCATAATCGGCCAGCGTTTCTAAAATGACCAGTAAATTGCGGATTGATACTTTCTCTTTCAACAGCTTCATCAGCACTTTCTGCACTTCGCCAATCGTCATCAACTGCGGCACCAATTCCTCCACCACTGCAGGTGCGGTTTCCCGCACATTTTCAATTAGCGACTTGACTTCTTGTCTGCCGATCAGTTCATGGGCATGGCGCTTGATGACTTCCGTCAGGTGAGTCGAGACGACAGACGGCGGATCGACAATCGCGTAGCCTGCCATTTCGGCTTCTTCTTTCATGTCTTCATTGACCCATAAAGCCGGCATGCCGAACGCCGGTTCAACCGTTTCAATGCCTTCTACCGCTTCGTCATCAATTCCAGGGCTCATGGCCAAGTAATGGTCAAGCATGATTTCTCCTGACGCTACCCGGTTGCCTTTAATCTTGATGACGTATTCATTCGGCAGCAGCTGGATATTGTCGCGGATCCGGATGACCGGAACCACAATGCCAAGCTCCATCGCACATTGCCGGCGAATCATGATGACGCGGTCCAAAAGGTCGCCGCCTTGATTTTTATCGGCAATCGGAATCAGTCCGTAGCCGAATTCAAACTCAATGGCATCAACATGCAGCAAGTCGATGACGCTTTCCGGGCTTTTCATTCCTTCCAGCTCTTTGTCGTCCTTGCCTATTTCAACTTCTTGCTTTTCCTCAGAATTCAAGGTTTTCTGCATCTGGAAAGCTCCGTAAGCGATGACACCGGCAATTGGAACGACCAGCATCGGACTGATTGGCGTGAACACTGCAAACATAACCAAAGTCGCTGCGACGATATATAGCATTTTCGGATAAGCGAAAAGCTGTCTTGTGATATCCGACCCCAAATTGCCGTCCGATACCGCACGCGTCACCACTATACCCATTGCAGTAGAGATCAATAGGGCTGGAATCTGGGAAACCAAACCATCTCCAATCGATAGCAAAGTGAACAGCTGAGCCGCTTCTCCGAATGGCAGCCTGTGAACCATGACGCCAATCAGCAAGCCCCCGATAATATTAATGATCGTAATGATGATACCGGCAATGGCGTCTCCTTTGACGAATTTGCTGGCACCGTCCATGGCACCGTAGAAATCAGCTTCCGAGCTGACTTTTTCACGTCGGCTCTTCGCTTCTTGATCGGAAATCATTCCAGCGCCAAGATCGGCGTCGATGCTCATCTGTTTACCAGGCATTGAATCGAGTGTAAATCGGGCAGCGACTTCTGCCACTCGTTCCGACCCTTTCGTGATGACCAAGAACTGGATGATGACCAGGATCAGGAATACTAGAATCCCGATAATGGCACTGCCTCCAACAACAAACGAACCGAATGTTTCAATGACTTGTCCACCGGTCTGGTTGGTCAGGATCGAGCGTGTTGTCGAGACGTTCAAGCCCAAACGAAATAAAGTTGTCAGTAATAATAAAGTAGGAAAAATAGAAAATTGCAGTGGTTCTTTTGTGTTCATCGCCACTAACAAGATCGTTAAGGCGAGACTGATGTTGATCATGATTAAAACATCTAACAAGAGCGGCGGAAGAGGGATGACCATCATCACAACAATCATAATGACGGCTACCATGATGGCATAATCTCTGAATTTCACGCGGTTCCCTCCTCTTTCCCGTTCATCGGATTTTTCCTTTTAGTCGGTAAATATATGCTAACACCTCTGCCACGGCTAGGAACAGATCTTCCGGTACGGTATCCCCTATTTCAACTTGAGCATATAGCGCGCGCGCAAGAGGCTTATTTTCCATCGTCACAATTCCAAGTTCTTTTGCTTTTTCTTTAATTTTCAAGGCCAAGTGATCCTTGCCCATGGCGATGATGACCGGAGCCGCCATCGTTTCGGCATCGTACTTGATGGCGATAGCGTAATGCGTCGGATTGGTGATCAGTACATCCGCGCCTGGCAAATCTTGAATCATTCGATTCATACTCATTTGTCGTTGCTTGTCTTTTATTTTTGATTTGATCAGCGGATCGCCTTCCGCTTTTTTGTATTCATCTTTGATGTCTTGTTTGGACATCCGTATGCCTTTTTCAAATTCGTATTTCTGGTAGATATAATCCAGAATGGATAAACACAGCAGAATGATGCCAGCAATCAGACCCATTTGAAAAACCAATGAGCCGATAAAAGATAAAGATTCGCTGATGCTTTTCTGGGAAAGGGAAAACAATTCTTCCTTGCCGAGCCACAAAACACCGAATGCGGCGCCTCCGATAATGGCAATCTTCAGCAGGGATTTTCCCAATTCCACTAAGGCACGCATTGAGAAGATCCGCTTCGCTCCTTTGACCGGATCCATCCGCTCTAGCTTTGCCATGATCGGATCGGTTGAAAAGATAGCGCCAACCTGGATAAAATTCCCGAGAAACCCAAAGACCACGCCGACTAGCATGATGGGCAACATCAGTAAAAATGCATTCATGGCCATTTGTTCAAACAATGTACGGATCGTCGCCGGCGTTATTTCCCAGGAAATATATTGAGTAAAGTGAATGCGGTAAATGGCTAAAATACGGTCCAGCATCCAGCCGCCAAGCGAGTTCAGCAGCATGATTCCACCGAGGATAATCATGGCCGCTGCAACTTCAGGACTTTTGGCTACCTGGCCTTTCCGCTTGGATTCCTGGCGTTTTTGCGGTGTTGCTGCTTCAGTTTTCTCACCGGCAAAAAACTGCAGGTCCAAAGGATACCTTTTCACCACTTACCTTCCTCCTAATAAACCGATTAGCTCAGCCATGCTCACCAAAATTTTCTCAAAGAGAATCTGCAGGATGAAAAAGAACACAGGCATGGTCAGAAACAGCATGATAAAGCCGACGAAAATTTTCAACGGCAATCCGACAGCAAAAATATTCAGTTGCGGCACCGTTTTTGCCAAAATGCCAAGTGCGACATCCACCAGAAACAAAGCACCGACAA
Source organism: Planococcus antarcticus DSM 14505 (assembly GCF_001687565.2). NCBI lineage: Bacteria > Bacillati > Bacillota > Bacilli > Caryophanales > Caryophanaceae > Planococcus > Planococcus antarcticus. The sequence continues at coordinate 227,781 of NZ_CP016534.2, read as the reverse complement.
TCGGCAGCGCTATTTGCAGCGCGATCAAGAACATCTCTGTGAACAAACCGGTCATAAACATGGCGATGTCTTCGGCTTTTACTGACATTGCCAAGCGTTCCACTGGAAAGACGCGGAGGCTCTGCATGACGCCGTCCAGCATCAAATGATGGCCATTGGCTGTTAATAGGAACAAGAGGGCCATCATGTACTTAAAATGACCAATGATTGGCACTTGCGCTCCTGTCTGCGGATCCAGCACATTGGCCATGGAAAATCCCATCTGAAAATCGATAAATGCCCCGGCAATCTGAACTGCATATAACAGCAGCGCCGCTGTGAATCCAAGCGCTAATCCGGTGCCAAGCTCTTTAATAATCAATAGAATATAGGAAGAATCCAAGGGAATCGTGTCGCCCATCGGCAAAGTCGAAACGGCGACAAACGCCAGGAAAGCGGCGATGCCAATTTTAAATTGCGTCGGTACGCCACGCATTGAAAAAATCGGTGCGATGAGGAAAAAGCTGGTCAAGCGGATGAGCATTAACAAAAAATAAGGCAGTATGTCAAAAATTGTTTCCATTTCCGCTTACCCGATGATTCTTGGCAGCTGCTGAAACAGGTCTCTAGTGTAGTCCAACAACAATGTCAGCATCCATGGCCCAAAGACCACCAGCGAGATAAACACCGCCAGTATTTTTGGAATGAACGCCAGCGTCTGTTCCTGGATTTGGGTCATCGCCTGAAAGACGCTGACCAATAATCCAACAGCTAAAGCGATCAACAGCATCGGCGCAGATATGAGGATAACGGTAAAAATCGATTGTTCTGCTAGTTTGATTACCATATCTGGAGTCATCGTTTTCTTCCCTTCGTCAAAAGCTGACAAGCAGCGATTCGATTATTAAGTACCAGCCATCCACTAGGACGAACAGCAAAATTTTAAACGGCAATGAAATCATGACCGGGGGCAGCATCATCATCCCCATTGCCATTAGCGTACTGGCCACCACCATATCGATGATCAAAAAGGGAATAAATATGACAAACCCGATTTGGAAAGCGGTTTTCATTTCACTGATGGCAAACGCCGGAATCAGTGAAGTCAGTGGAATTTCTTCAATGCTATCTGGCTTTTCAAGTTCTGCATATTTAAAAAACAAGGCCAAATCTTTTTCCCGTGTGTTTTTTGCCATAAATTCTTTTAAAGGCACAATGGCTGTATCCAATGCTTCTTGTTGTTCCATGTCTCCGTCTAAATAGGGTTGCAAAGCTGTCTCGTTCATTTCCATCGCAATCGGTGACATGATGAAGAACGTCAGGAACAGCGCCAAGCCGACCAAAACCTGGTTCGGCGGCATGGATTGTGTGCCGAGTCCGGTTCGGACGAACGACAGCACAATGATGATGCGCGTAAAGCTAGTCATCATAATCAGGATTCCCGGGGCCAGTGACAGTACTGTCAACAGGAAGAACAGCTGCAATGTGGTTGAGACATCCTCAGGCGATTCTCCGCCAAAATCAATGCCCGGAATATTGATGGATGATAAAATTTCCGGAATCATAGCGGACGTCCTTCCTTATCAGGCTGTTCTTGCCCAAGCTCATTTCCGAGCACTTGCTGCTTGGCTTTTTGCTTGTTCAGACTTTGCTTGAAAAGCTGATCAAAGCCTTTTTTCTCCGGGTTTTTCGAAAAATTACCGATTTTCTTTTTCGTAAAGTCGAGCAGATTTTTTGAAAGAATTGGCTGCTGTTGCTCAAAGTCTTTTTCGATGCTGTTTATTTCTGCTGCATCCGAGAACTCCTTGATCAGCGTTATTTCATCACCGACACCGATCAAGTACATCTGGCCGCCAATCTTCACTACTTGTAGCGACTTATTGTTGCCGAGCTGCGTACCGCCCATCAGTTTGACCGCCTGATTGGGCTGGAGGTTTTTCTGGCGCGCCGCCAAGAACTTGATCAGGCCGTAAATCATCGCCACAATTAATAGCGTATAAAGTACCAATTGAACGATGATGCCGGCCAGGCTTTTTTCTTCCACCGGTGCCGCTTCTACAGGATTTGCCGGCGTTTCTTCTGCAGGTTCTTCATTGTTGAGCCACTCCACGACATTCGGGCTTGCCTGAACAGTCAAGGGAACCGACAGTGCACCGAAAAACAAGACTGCCATAAGCAGTGCGATGTATACATTCTTTGATTTGTTCAATCTCGGCAAACTCCTTCTGTCAGGCATTAACGCAGTTTCGAGATACGCTCTGCTGTACTTAGTACGTCTGTTACGCGAACACCAAAATTTTCGTCAATGACCACGACTTCGCCAACTGCGATCAGCTTATTGTTGATCAGAATATCGACTGGTTCGCCAGCTAATTTATCGAGCTCGATGATGGACCCCTGAGAAATTTCCAGTATTTCTTTGACCACACGTTTTGTACGACCTAGCTCCACGGTTACTTGAAGTGGGATATCCAACAGCATATTCAGGTTATTCGGTTCCGACGGTGCTGTTTCCGTATTGTCGAAGCTTGAAAATTGGACATTTTGTACCGTTGGTGTTTCCTGAGTCTGTTCATTTAGCTGGTTGTCTAAATGGCTTTCTGATTGCTTTGGCATTTCACCTATCTCCTTTGTTTCTTCTTCTTCAAACGGTTCAGTTAATATAGTCACCAAGAGCTTCGTGAGTGGCACAGGAAGGCACAGATGAAAACGGATATTTTGCTTGCCGCTAATATTCAGCTGAAATTGGGATTCCGTAAACCACTGCTCTTTCGTGAAGTTGGCCAATGGAAAATCCCCAGCCTGGTCGACGACGTCTATGCCCGATAAGGAATGGGCAATATCCGTTTCCAATAGCGCTGACATCGATTGTGCTACGGCGTCGAACATCTTCCCGATCATCTCTTGAACAGCTTGGAATTCCGTTTCGTCCTCAGCATCATCCAGTCCAGCCCCCAATGCAGCATCTACATCTTTTTTGGAAACAGCAAGAACTTGCATTCCGTTGGCTGCGCCCGTATATTCGCCCAGTGCAACATAAAACGGTGCAACTACCGAAGCGAAGACATCCTCTCTATTGGTGATGGTCAAAGTTGGCGAAGTCACGAAAACCTGTTCAGAAAGCAGTGCAGTCAACTCAGCGGCTGAACCGCCGAGTGATGCGTTCAGCAATTCGATGACCGCTTCTGTTTCCGTTTTCGATAATGAACTTTCAGACATCATCTTTCCTCCCACCTTCTTGTAATTCAGTAAACCTGCGATTTCTTCCGAAGAATGTTGATCAATCGTCATCGAATAGAACTCCTTGAGTTGACACTTCCGTTACCTGTACAGCCATTCGACCTTTTGAAACGCCAGGCTGTGCATAAAATTTCAATTTATTGTCTACTTGAAGCGTGACGGGTGCATCGTACGACTCGTTCAAGCGAATCACATCTCCATTTTTCAGGTTGAGAAAATCCCCAAGTTCAATCGTCGATTTTCCCAGCACTGCTTTAATTTCCATTTTGGTGCCTTGGAGCTTTTCCTCTAAAGCTTCCATTTCGTGTGTTTCAATCGCTTTTTTTTGATTTGCCAGCCAGTGTTTTGCTGACAGCTTCGGCAAAATTTTCTCCAGCACAGCATGGGGCAAACAGATATTGATGATGCCTTCCACATTGCCAATTTTCGTTTGCAGCTGGACCAAAATGACTGTTTCGTTTGGTGGAGATGTGGTCAGGAATTGTGGGTTCACTTCAATCTCTTTGAGTTCTGGAGATAGCTTCACTACAGATGACCAAGCTTCCTCAAAACATTCCAATGACTTCGAAAACACACGTTGAATGACGCTGATTTCAATTTCAGTCAATTCACTGTCCTTCTGCAAAAGATTGCCTTGTCCCCCAAGAAGCCGGTCGAACATGACATATACGACATCCGGGGAAAAATCCATAACCATACTGCCCTGCAGCGGTGCCGCTTCGAAAACGCCTAACATCGATTTTTTCTGGACATTGCGGACAAAATCTTGATAAGAAACTTCTTCTACCGCCTCGACGTTAATTTGAACAAAAGTCCGAAGCTGCGCTGAGAAATAAGAAGTCAATAAGCGGGAAAAGTTCTCATGGATACGGGACAAGGTACGAATCTGATCTTGTGAGAAACGCAAAGCTTTCTTGAAATCGTATGTTTGAACATTCCTTTTTTTATCGATAGCTTTCGGTTCTTGTTTCCCCATTGCCGAAAGAATGGTTTCGATATTTTCATCTGATAAAACATCTGTCAACTTGGTTGCCTCCTCATTCGTCCAGGTTCGGCTCATGCAAACGAGGTAAAATGTTCAGTTTCTGGTAATAACCAGTCACTTTGTCCATAACTTCCTCTACGCTTTCTAGTACATGGACTTTCTTGCCCGTTGTTAACGTCACTACGGTATCCGGTGTAGATTCCAGCCGTTCGATATAAATGGCATTTAATACAAAAGAAGAGCGATTTAACCTGGTTAATTGAATCATGTCGATTGCTGTTCAAAGCATTACTTTGCTCAGCCTGAGCCTCCTCTATTAGCGCTTCAAGTTGACTACTTCCTGCAGAAGTTCATCCGAAGTCGTGATTGTTCGTGAATTCGCCTGGAATCCGCGCTGTGCAATGATCATTTCAGTAAACTCTTCCGTTAAGTCAACGTTGGACATTTCGAGCATTCCGGAACCAATTTCCGTATTCTTTTCTGTAGCTGTTTGAATATTCAACCCGTTCGCACTCGCTACTCCCGTCATCTCGTATAATGAACCGCCAAATTTACGAAGACCTGATGGATTTTCAGGTGTTGAGACCCCAATCTCGGCAATTGTCGTTTCTGTTCCATCGGCTTGTTTTCCGATTACTTCTCCTAAGCGATTGATGCTGAACGAATCGTAACCTGAGACATTGATTGCCTGCTCGTTACTGCCTAAAACATTGTAACCCTGTGCTGTCACTAAATTGCCTTCAGCTGTTACCGTGAAATTTCCCGCACGCGTTAAATATTGTCCTTCTCCAGCAGCAGCTTCTGGATCTTGAACAACGAAAAATCCATCTCCCATAATTGAAAGGTCTGTTCCAACGCCTGTAGACATTGAAGATCCAGCATTGTGATTGACGTTTATCGAAGCCATTGATGAACCCAAACCGATTTGCATTGGGTTAGCGCCACCGCTCGACAAATTCTGGCTCAAAAGATCTTGAAAGTTGATCGTGCTTTTTTTGTAGCCTATTGTATTGACGTTGGAAATATTATTCCCGATTACATCTAGCTTTGTTTGAAACCCTTTCATTCCTGAAATTCCTGAGTACATTGAACGTAACATTTAATTTTCCCCTTTCAAGAATCGTCTTTTGACCACGCTGGGTCAGACAATTTCTTGGTCAATTATAGCTGCTGTTTGTTTTTCGATCCGTTGAATCGATTCGATTGGCACTTTTACATCCGATCCTTCAAGTTCAGCGAGCAATTCGCCGTTCTTGCTGGACAACGCTTTGACGATTCCTTCGCCCGATTCCGTTTCTGACTCCCATTTAACTGAAGTGCCGATCAGGTGTGCATAGTCCGCCAACGAAGAAGTCCCTTGATTGCTGACGAATTGGGTCATGGTCTTGTTTAAGTTAGTCAATTGCTCCAGGCTCGTAAATTGAGCCATCTGGCCAATAAACTCAGTGTCTTTCAGCGGCTCCATTGGATCTTGGTGTTTCATTTGAGTTACCAGGATTTTCAAGAAAGCATCTTGTCCAAGTGCATTTGTTGCTTCCGTCTTAGCAGCTGGCGCTGGTGCAGCAGCTGTACCGGTCGTTACTGTTGAGATGTTCATCAAAACACCCTTTCTTCTACACTGTGTAATCCACTTTCATCAACTGACCAACGGAAGGCTGCCGTTCAACGGCCTTCTCTTCTTCAGGCTGAAAATAGCCGTTTTTATCTTGTCTTGTTGTTCCGTTTCTTTGTTGTTGTTGGGAAAACCGTTGTTCTGTATGGGAATGTTGCTGGCTGAAAGGCTGCTGTGAACTTTGCTGCAGCACTTCGATTTTTTCGACTGCTACACCTTGCTGTACTAACGAAGCCCTCAGCTGATTTAACTGAAGTTCAAGCGCCTCTTTTGCCATCGGGGTACTCGCCATAATTTGAGCGGCCAGTTTTCCATTCGTTGACGTCAGCAAAATTTCCAAGTGTCCCAGATGCTCCGGGAAAATATTGACGCGCATCTTCATGCCTTCTGTGGTCTCTGCCAAGCGCATCGAACTTTTTAACATTCCACTCAAGTCCTCAAGCAGATTGGATAGTCGGACAAATGGTGCAGCTGGTGGATTGGCTTCTGTTCGTACCTGGTTGCCAGCAGCCTTTACAGCTTCAGCCGCCACGGTAGCAGTTGGCTGAACAGCCGGCTCTAGAGCTACTTTACTTTCAACCAGCACTTTAGGAGACTGAAGTTCTTCTGCGGCTTGGAGCTTTCCGGCTGGTTGGAGTTCAACCACTTCGACTTGCTGTGGAATTCCCTGTATTTCAACAGGGGCTCTTGGAAGTTCCTTCACCGGTTTCAGCGTCTCATTCAAAAACCTTAGAGCCTCTTTGGCAGGATTAAGTCCTTGAACCGGTAGCAAATTCACCAACTCTTGCCCGATAGATTTTCCTTGTTGAGAGGCTGAAGTTGTTTGCGGCTGCTTTTCGAGAATGCCGATCAGTTTATCCAGCTGCTCAGAAATTTGCGTTAAGCTGGCAAGGTTTATATTGCTGTTTTTTTCTTCTGTCCCTTTAAACACAAGGGGATCTATAAATTTCGCAGTAAATTCGCTGGAGAGAACCTGCAGCTTTTGCTGAATTTTCTCCAGCAAGCCAATCAATTTATCGGCAGCATTTGCTGCACCTCCAGCCATTTGACCAGGTGCTGTAAAGTAGAGCTGTGTATTTCCGGCTAGAAGCTCCTGCAATTGAAGGATAGCGTATTGAATATCCGGCTGTTCAACCATCTCCTCCTCAACCGGTAGTTCCTGCAATAATGTCAATAAGGATTCCAGGCTTTTCAGTAATTCTTCTGCTGGTGCCTGTTCTTCGCTTGGAAGTTCCGCTTCTGTACCTAAAGAATTCAGCAAAGAGGCAAACAAGGCTTGATCTTGAACCGGTACAGCAGCTTTTTTTGATGCTGGGCTGATGGTTTGTGGAAACGATAGTTTCAATGCCTCCATCTGCTTAAATCCCTTCCACTAAGCTATTGGCTTTAGCTAAGCGATGAAACCGGATACTGGCCATTTCGTCAAAAAAGCTTTGTTCAGCCGCTTTGCTTTCTTCCTGGAAATGATTCAACTTTTGCTGCTTTAAATTTTCCCAAGTCTTTTCTTCCTGTGCTTTTTTTTGCAGTAGGCCTTGAGAAGTCGAAACATTTTTCTGCAAATACTCCAGTTCTCTTTTAGAGGACAGCGATTGATCTTGAAGCTGGTGAATATAGCCTTCTAGCATTCTCAATTCTGAAATATTGACGCCGCTTTGCTGTTTGGCGTTTTTCAGTTGCTCTATATCGCTGATTTGGCTTTGGATGGCTTTGTTTCGCTGATGCCCCACTTCATGCTGCTTAATGGCTTCAGCCATTTGGATCTGCGCAAAGCCCTTTTCATTTTCCTTTAGGTCCAATATTTTTTGAAATCGAAAGTTGAATTGTGTCAGTTTAAACGCCCCCAAATTGTGCTGATAGCCGCTCTATACTTTCTTCCAGTTTGGCTTTTTCATATATATCTTGCTGCAAGTATTCCTTGATCAATGGATGCGAACGAATCGCATCGTCAATCTCTTTATTGGCGCCACTCTTATAGGCACCGATATTGATCAGATCTTCTGAAGTTTCGTAGGCCGCAAGCAAACGTTTAAATTCCCGAGCTGCCAGCTGGTGTTCTTCCGAGACGACTTCGTGCATGACCCGGCTGACGCTGGCCATGACGTTGATCGCCGGGAACTGGCCTTTTTGGGCAATTTTGCGGTCCAAAACAATATGCCCGTCCAAAATTCCGCGCACCGCATCGGCAATTGGTTCGTTCATATCGTCGCCGTCCACTAAAACGGTGTAAAAAGCAGTAATGGAACCTTTGCTTGAAGTACCGGATCGCTCTAGCAGTTTGGGCAGCAGCGCAAAAACACTCGGCGTGTAGCCTTTACTGGTCGGTGGCTCACCCACTGCTAGACCGACTTCCCGCTGCGCCATGGCAAAACGGGTAACCGAATCCATCATGAGCATAACGTTTTTTCCTTGGTCCCGGAAATATTCGGCAATCGCTGTTGCGGTAAGTGCAGCTTTAATGCGTTGCATCGGCGTCTGGTCTGAAGTCGCCGCAACAACTACCGATTTTTTCAATCCTTCTGGACCGAGATCGCGTTCAATAAAGTCACGCACTTCACGTCCTCGTTCTCCGACTAAGGCGATGACATTGATATCAGCTTCCGTATTGCGGGCAATCATGCCCATCAAGGTACTTTTTCCAACGCCACTTCCAGCGAATACGCCAACACGCTGCCCCTGTCCGACAGTTAGCAACCCGTCAATCGCACGAACGCCGACTTCCAAAGGTTTATCGATTCTTGGCCGTTTCAGCGGATTGGGTGGCGCATTATTGGTTGAATATTTTTTCAAGCCACGGGGCAGCAAACTTTCATCAAGCGGCATCCCGGTTCCGTCAAGAACTTTTCCTAAAATAGAAGGACCGACTTTTATTTGAAGCGGTCCACCTGTTGCGACCACCAAACAACCCGGACCGACTTGAGAAAGATCCTGCAACGGCATGAGCATGATTCTATTTTCCTTGAAACCGACAACTTCCGCTTCAATCGGCGGTTCGTTGCGGTTTGGATACAGTAGGCAAAGCTCTCCGATTTTCGCATTCGGCCCTCTCGATTCAATTGTCAACCCGATGACTTGGATCACTTTTCCATGCTTTTGGATGGGCTCAATGTCATTCAGCAATTCCAAATACTCATCTTCCCACAGGTTCATCGTTGGTTTTCTCCTCACAATAAGCGAGCAATTGATTTTTGATTTCATCCAGTTGATTGTCGACCATGGCATCGTAGGATCCGCTCGCCGTATGAATCCGGCAGCCACCTGGCGTCAGATTAGCCACTGGAATCAGTTTCAATTCCGAATCCGCTTTAACGTAGGTCTTCAATTCTTCCAAAAACGGAATAATCATTGGATAATCTTCAGGAGACACCTGCATCGTGACATCTTCTGATTCCTCTACCTGCTTTAATGCATGTTGGATGATGTGTAACAATTGCTGCGTGTCCTGGCCCAATTCGTTATGAATCACTTTTTCTGCGATTGTGACACTTAATGACAACAGGAAAGGTTCAGCTTGCTGTATGATATTGGCTTTTTCTTCATAGGCCATTTCCAGCAATCGAGTCATTTCCAACCGTTTTTCAACACTGTCTTGTTCTGCCAGTTGCAGCCCTTGTTCAAATCCAGTCTGAAACCCCTGCTGTTCCGCTTGCTGTTCCATTTTTTTAGCGTATTGCTGAGCTTCCTGCTGTTTTTCATGCCACCATTCATCGATTTCCTGCTGTGAATTTTGTTGATCGCTCAGAATTTGAGTCTGCAATTGCTCGCGGCGAGATTCCAGTTCGTTGATTTCCTGAAACAACTGTTGTCGCTGCTGTCTCGGATCGTGTTCCTGATTACTGAAAACAGTTTTTTTAGTCTCGATTTTTCGGGTCTGGATAATTTTCTTTTCTTTCGAAAAAGACTGTGGAAGACGAATGATATTAGACAATTATTTCCTCTCCCCCTCCACGCGACACATCAATTTCTCCTTTTTCTTCCATGCTTCGAATCAAGCCAACGATATTCGTTTGCGCATTTTCCACATCTTTCAGTTTCACTGGCCCCATAACTTCAATTTCTTCGAGGATAGCTTCCGCTCTCCGCGTTGACATATTGCGGTAAATACTGTCTTTGACTTCTTCACTCGCTACTTTCAGCGCAAATGTCAGATCAGCATCGCTCACTTCACGGACAATTCGCTGAACGGAACGAGTTTCAAGCTTGACAATATCTTCGAAAACAAACATACGTTTTTTGATTTCCGTAACCAGTTCTGGATTGTCTTTTTCAAGTTCAGTTAAAATGGATTTTTCCGTACCGCGGTCAACATTGCTCAATACACGAACAATCGCTTCTACGCCACCGGTAGCTGTATAGTCCTGTGTTCCTGTAGCAGTCAACTTCCGCTCTAAAATTTGTTCTACTTGATGAATGACATCTGGAGAAGTACTTTCCATTAAAGCAATCCGCCTTGCAACTTCTGCTTGTTTGTCACTCGGTAATTCAGACAAAATCTTCGACGATTGCTTGGCATCCAAATAAGACAGCACTAATGCTATAGTTTGCGCTTGCTCATGTTGAAGAATGTTCAAAATTTGACTCGGGTCGGCTTTTCGCGCAAAACTAAAAGGTTTTACTTGAAGCCGGTTCGATAAACGGCTAATGGTGTCCATCGCCTTATCTTTCCCAAGTGCCTGCTCCAGGATATTCCGGGCATAAACCAAACCACCCTCATTCATATAATCCTGTGCCAGAATCATTTCATAGAATTCATTGATGACTCTTTCCGTTTGGCTGTTCCTCAACTGTCGGACATTGGAAATCTCCATCGTTAGTTGATCGATTTCCGGCTCTGTCAGTTGCTTAAATATCTCAATCGAAACATCGGGCCCTAAACCAACCAATAAGATGGCCACTTTTTGAATCCCTGTCAACTCATGCATTCCTCTAACCATTAGACACTCTCCTAGTCATCTGCCATCCATGACCGCAACAATTTAGTAAAGTCTTCAGGTCGTCCTTTGGCAAGCTTTTCGATCGTTTTTCGCTTCGGATTTGATCTGGCACTAAACTCAGACAAATCAATTTCTTCATCTTCAAGATTTACTTGGTTTGACTTGGCCAATGCCTGTTCAAATCCTTCAAACTCGTATTCTTCCTCGAACACTTCTTCTTTTTTCTTTTTGCGAAGCAATAGCAAAGCAATGATGATAATCAACACCAATACGACTGCTGCACAAATTACAATAAGAAGATTGTTCGGTATACCTGCCAGGAATGTTTCTTCCGGCTCTTCGTCTTCAATTACCGGACGCCCCTGGAATTCAGTAGCAAAAACAGAAATCCGGTCTTCCAGTTCCGCTTCTGTTGCAGGAAATTCATTCATACTTAATGAGGTACTGACAGCATTTTTCAGTAAATTACTGATATCCGTGACGTTTTCCTGTGTTAAGCTCGCCGGATTTTCAGGAACTGGCGGTTCCACACCCACATTGATTGTAATATCATCAATGACGTATGGACTCATTTCAATTTGCCGATTGATCCGATTGACTTCACTATTGATCCGTTCTTCAGTCCGTTCAGATTCGCTGTTGCCAGCACCGTCTAGACCTGGATAATTGGCGACTTCTGTTTCGCCGGTTCCCGCTGCGTCTTCAATGACCGTACCTTCGCTCGAATAGGTTTCAATAATGCGTTCTACACTAATATCCAAGCCTTCATTATTTTCAACATCTACGGGTTCAACCAATTGCTCTTCCCGCTTTTCTTTTGTGAAATCGATGTTCGTCATAACAGAAACGACTACCTTATCCTGCCCCAGCAGCAAGCCGAGCATTTGCTGCAACTCGCGCTGGATATCCTGTTCGATGCCTTTTTGGATTTCGCGATGCTGCTGGTAAACCGACAGATTGGTATCTGCTTGGCTGGCGTCCTGCACTTCAAACACTTGGCCGTTCTGATCCATGATAACAATCTGCTCAGCCGGTAAACTTGGAACCGATTTGCTGATTAAGTGATGCAAACCGTTAATCTGTTTCTGATCCAATTGCAACGTCGAATCGCCTTTGATAACGATGGAAGCCGTAGAGGTCTGTTCTTCATCAGTAATCCAAACATTTTCCTTCGGCAGCGTAATCATGACATTCGCTTCCGTCACTCCATCAATTTGTTCAATTAAATACGCCAGCTCATTTTGCATAGCGTCTCGTTCAACCACATCAAAATGACGATCAGTCATTCCGAGCCCCATGTTTTCGCTGAATATGCCGTAGTTCACATTGCCGTTTTTCGGAATGCCTTCCGCAGCCAGGCTGACTTTTAAATTGGCCAAATGCTCTTCAGGTACACTGATTGTTTTGCCATCGGCCGATACTTCCACTGGAATTGCCTGCTCTTCAATGGCGGTCTTAATCTCACCCGCCTCAGCTGCTGTCAAATTAGAATACAGCACCGAAAAATCAGAGCGATTGCTGAGAAAAACAAAAACAATCAAGATAATTAAGGTGAGTAAAAAGGAGCCAAGAACGGACCATTTCGTTACAGGAGAAAAACTGGTCCACGATTCACTCATCTTCGTTTTATATGCCGAAAACTTCTCTTTCATTTAGTCATCATCCCACCGGTCCACATCATACTTGCATTCTCATTACTTCTTGATAGGCTTCAACAACCTTGTTTCTCACCTGCATTGTCATCTGCAACGATAAACTGGCTTTTTGCGAAGCAATCATCACTTCGTGTACATCCTGAACTTCTCCCGTTACCAGCTGATTGGTCATTTTGTCCGATTCGTTTTGTGCTTTGCTCACTTCTTTTAATGCATCTTTAAAGATCTCTCCAAACCCTTCAACTTGGTTTTCAGGTTTTACTTTATCAAATAATTGATTTTGAATAAAAGGCGTTTGAATCCCGCTTATTTTTTCCATGGTGCCTCCTAGATATTTATAGTAAGATAAATTTTCTCTTTTAATACATCGCTTCGGTCGCTCTTTGCATGGCTCCCGCAAGAAGCCAGGCAAAGAACGCCTGTCTTCTTACTTCGCCTAGCCCGTGGACGCGCCTACGCTTAGAAATTTGGTGAATTTAGAAGCGAGCTCTCAATTTCACACTACTTTCATAAAGATATGGAGCAAGCCAGCGGAGACTCCCGCAGGAAAGCGGAGCTGGCTTGCGGAATATCACCGATGAAAATTAACGAGTTATTTCCCGATTTCTAGAGCCTTCATAAACATACTTTTTGATGCATTCAATGCGGTGACGTTTGCTTCATATGAACGGGTTGCTGACATCAGATCCACCATTTCTTTCAGTGGATCGACATTAGATGAACGGACATAGCCGTCTTCTCCAGCATCCGGATGTTCCGGCTCATAGGACAAAGTAAAAGGCGTTTCGTCTTCTTTGATTTCCGATACTTTGACACCAGATACTGACGTATTGCCTCTATTGATCACCGACTGCAATTGATTGGCAAAAGGCGAAGCGCCGTTTTGCGACAATTCAACTGTTTTCCGACGGTAAGGCATCCATTCCCCGTCCACGAGTTCGGCACGATTTGTATTGGCATTTGCGATGTTGGCGGACACGACATCCATGCGCATGCGATTGGCCGTCAATCCTGAAGCACTGATGTTAAACCCATTGAATAAACTCATCTTTTTTTATCTCCCTCCATTAATGACAGAGCTGAGACTGTTGAGTTTGCCGTTGACCCGTTCGGTAACAGCGTTATACCATAATTGGTTTTTTGCTAGTTCAGCCATCTCGACATCCATATCGACATTATTGCCATTGTTGTTGTATTTTGTGGAGCTATTAGTTAGAATTTCAGTTTTATCTGTTGAAGATTCATTGCTGAATGAAAGATGCCGATCATTGGTTTTATAGCTGGAGAGGCTTTGATTGTTCATTGCTGTATCCAACGCTGCTTGAAAGTCGACTTTTTTGCTTTTATAGTTGGCCGTGTCTACATTGGCAATATTTGCCGAATGCACTCGTTGTCTTAAAGTCGATGCTGAGAGGGCTTGTTCCATAGATTCAAGAGACTTAGGGAATATACTCATCAAAAAACTCCTTTTTTTAACAGTTAGTTAGTTAATAAAAATCCACCTTTAAAAAGGTGGATTTTTATCAAATCTACCACTTTGGTGACCCGGCTGCCTTTTACAATGTGTATTTAGGCCCGTAGCTTTGCGTCGTTACCTTTCGAGTAAGTTTGCCATTTTCATTATGATATTCTAATATTAAATTATTAAACTCGTTATTTCGTACTATTTTCTAAAATTAATAACAAAGTGATAATATCACGTTTCAATAATTTTGTATATTTTTCTTTTTTAAAATATAAAATGATATATTTTCCATATTAATCTAAAAGTCTCTATTTTTTTCGCATTTATAATGGTATGCTACGCGAGAAATATCGAAATAGGCTTTGAGAGGGAGAAATTATATGTTTCGTGGATTATATACCGCTACATCAGGGATGATGGCCAACAATAGACAGCAACAAATATTGACAAACAATCTATCAAATGCCAATACACCCGGTTTCAAAGAAGACCAAACCGTCTTGCGCGCTTTTCCTGATCAATTGATTAAAGCGATGGACACTAGTAAAAAAGGTACAATAGTCCCCCGAAATATTGGGACTTTGACTACAGGAGTATATACACAGGAAGGTATCCCATCTTTTCTGCAAGGCCCTTTAAAAGAAACCGGGAATTTGACAGATATGGTGCTGATGGATGAATTACTTCCAACAAATCCCGAAACTCAACAGAAAGGTAGCATGGTTTTTGCAGTAGCTGCGGAAAATGAAGAAGTACGCTACACAAAAAACGGCTCCTTCGCCGTCGATGCTGAAGGTTTTCTGACTTCCAGCGATGGTTTTCTCGTTTTAGGTGAAAATCAGGAACCCATTCAGGTGGGTTCAACTGACTTTACTGTACAGGACAATGGCCAAATCATTTTAGCTGATGGGACACAAGGAGATCGCCTATGGATCGGCCATACTGAAAATCCAGACCAGTTCGTAAAAGAAGGACAGAATCTCTTGCGTTGGGCCGGAGATCCGGAAACTCCTCCTCAATTTATTGAGAATGTTGATTTGCTGAATGCTACAGACAGCTTTGTAAAACAAGGCTTCATTGAACAATCGAATGTAGATTTGACCAGAACCATGACAGATATGATGACAACTTACCGTGGCTTCGAATCAAACCAAAAAGTAATACAGGCTTACGATCGCAGCATGGAAAAAGCAGTCAACGAAATTGGGCGCGTCTAGGAGGTAACTATACAGTTGAATATCCAAATGAATACCGCAAGCAACACCATGGGTGAACTGCAAAAAAAAATCGATTTGATTGGCAATAATATTGCCAATGTAAACACCACTGGCTATAAGCGCCAAGAAGCCAGTTTTTCGGATGCTCTTGTGCAGTCCATCGAAAAACAAGTCGGGCCACAAAATGAAGTTGGGCGAAATACGCCTTTCGGTTTGCGCATCGGTGCCGGCGCAATTCTTTCACAGACAGCAACCCGCAACGAACAAGGCTCCATTCGCCAAACGGATCGGCCGCTTGATTTTATGATCCAAGGCGAATCGGCTTACTTCCGTATTTCATCCGAAGACAATACGTTTTTTACAAAAGACGGATCTTTTCAAGTACAGCCAGTCCCGAATTCAAACCAAGTAAGCTTAGTTACGGCTAACGGTGATGCAGTTCTCGCAGCCAACAACCAGCCGATTGTTTTCGACGCTGACTATAAAGACATCCAACTAAATGGCAATGGAACTTTAGAGATTTCCTATCAAGATCCTACTAAACAACCGACTGAAATCCAACTGGGTATCGCGCAAATAAATCGGACGGACTCACTCGAAAAAATAGGCGGCAACCGATTCCAACTGACCGGCACGGAAGCTGAACAACTCGCCAACGGCAATTTGCAGTTTATTGATCTGTCTCAGCAAAGGGATGGAACGATTGGTGTGAAGCAAGGCGCTTTGGAAATGTCCAATGTTGAACTGGCTGACGAAATGACGGAATTGATTTCTACGCAACGATTGTTTCAATCACAAGGAAGAGCCATTTCTTATGCAGACGACATGATGGGCTTGGTTAATACCATTAAAGGATAACGAAAAAAGAGCAGGCACCCAGCGGGGTGCCTGCTCTTTTTCTATGTATCCTACTCGGAAGAAATCACTCCAGGCGGACGCTTTCCGGGGGGCACGGCTTCAGCCGCTTCCCTCGCTACGCTCAGTCCAGGGTCTTCAGCTCGCGCTGATCCCCCAGGAGTCGCCGCCTTCCGCTCTTCCTTCTAGGAATCATGGTGACAAATCATTAGTAGCAGTCTTTATCATTAGTACTCAACTCGACTTGTTGGAGAATTACTCAATAAACTATTTCACTATTGATTTAACTTATTTAAGATATGGAGCAAACCAGTGGAGACTCCCGCGGGAAAGCGAGACAGCCGAGACCCTGCAGGAGCGTAGCGACGAAGCGGCTTGGCGCTCGCCCGCAGGAAAGCGGAGCTGGTTTGTGGAATATCAGCACAACTAACTACCCATCACTTATCCAAAATTCATTATCTCAAAAAGTCCATCAAACTTGGTTGGATGATTTTTGATGTTGCAGCGAGGCTGGCTTGGTAAACACTTTCTTCGCTCTTTAGCTTGATGACCGCTTCTGCATAATCGATATCTTCGACTCTTGATAACATCGATTTAAGTTCTAAATTACTATCCAGCAAACGGTTTTCAACAGCTTCTACGCGATTTTGCCGCACGCCGTTTTCAGCACCCACTGTCAATAACCGGTCGATTCCTGCATCGATTTTATCCAAGTCAATGGAAGATCCAGCCTTTAAATTAGTGGATATGCTTTGCAGTGTTTGAAAGAGATTATTAGCGTCTGCCGCAGTTCCGAACAACTCATCAGGCAGAACACTTGATTGAATCTTGATGCCCTCTCCAATCGTAAACGTTTTAGCGATTAGGTCTGTAGGATCAACTGCAATGCTTCCTTTTTCAGGAAAAGGTTGTTCGCCCGTTTTTTGGCCGTTGAACAATGACTTGCCATTAACTTTAGCATTTGCCAATTGGCGCATTTGCTCTGTCAATTCTTCTATTTCAGCGGCCATTGCTGTCTGATCCAGCTCCGAATAAGTACCGTTATTGCCTTGAACCGCTAATTCACGCACCCGCTGCATCGCGTTCACCATTGAATCGATGTTTTGACCGGTTTCGTTCATCCACAACTTGGCTTCATTCGTATTTCGTTCGAATTGCGTGTTGGCCGAAAGCGTACTTTTTAAGTTCATCGCTTTGCTGACGCCGTTCGGGTCATCCGATGGGCGGTGAAGCAATTTACCACTTGATACTTGGTTGTTGATTTTTTCGAAGCGGCTCAAGTTTTGGCTCATATTGCGTATGGCATTCTGGTTCAGCATCTGTTGCGTGACTCTCATGTTTTTCCCCCCACGTTCCTTCTGCTATCAGTTGCCCATTCGGTTAATGATGGTATCCAACATTTGATCCGTCATCGATACTAAACGTGCTGCTGCATTATATGAATGCTGGTATTTGATCAAATTAGCCATTTCTTCATCCAGCGAAACGCCGGTCACTGACTGTCTGCGATTTTCTGTCGCTTGTAGCGTTGCTCCGTGGTTCGTAACAGAATGGATGGCTGCCTGGCTTTGTGCACCAAGCTGGCTAACCAGTTTTCGGAAATCACTTTGCGCTGCTTCGGACGTTTTTTCCGTCGCAGCTGGCTGCTTCAAAAGGCTCGCTTCATAATTGACTTTCACCTCGTACAGGTTAAAGTCTGCGGCATTGCCAATGAATAAAGCCTGATCCTTGCCGCCTGTCGCTGACATGCTGTTGGCCGCTGCAAAATCACCAACTACATTTTCCAAGTTATCCTGATAGCTTTTCGCAATATCGATCGACTCGCTCAATCCAGCCAACTTGCCGCCGTAAACTTTATTTTCACCAGTGCCGGTTTTGTGATCGACTTCAAAAACTTCTTCACCGCTTACCAGTTGCTGGTTGTTTGAAGAGAGGCTGATCGAGTAGCTGCCGTTCGATTTCTCATCTACTTTGATCGACATGAGCGTTGATAGCTCTTCCACCAGCACATCCCGTTTGTCTTTCAAATCATTTGACTGGCTGCCATCGCGGACAATGCTTTTATTTAATTCTGCGATTTGCTTTAAATAACCGTTTGCTTCTTCAGCTGTCGCTTGTGACTCCTGCGTCAGTTCACTTTTCAAACTGTCCAGCGATTTATTCATCGATTGCGCTACTTCGATAAAGCTTTGTGCGCGTTCTTTGACCACAGCCTGTGCGGACAAGCTATCCGGTTCATTGGCTAAATCCTGCCAAGCGCTATTCAGCAAGTCCATTGCGCTATTCAAGCCGCTGTCGCTCGGTTCATTGACAATCGTTTCCAAGCGGTCCAATGTTGTTTGTTTTGCCTGCCATTGTCCGAGTGTTTCGGAATGATCACGAAATTGCTGATCGAGGAAGCGGTCTCTTACACGGGTGATCGAATCGAGATTAACGCCGGTTCCAAGCTGTCCTGTATTCGCCCCTTGGCCTGTCCAAACGTCCAAAGACGGAGAAGCACTTGAGTTTACTTGTTGGCGTGAATAGCCTTTTGTGTTGACGTTGGCGATATTCTGTCCAGTCGTCGCTATGCTTGCCTGACCAACGGATAAGCCGCGTTTTCCTAATTCTAATCCGTGAAATGATGAAACCATAATTTCCCTCGCTCTCTACCAATTGCTAGGCTCTTGTATCAAAAAAGCCTTGATTGTTTGTTTGTGGTTTTTGTTGACCTGCCGGTGATGGATAATTGAAATGCTGTTGCTTTGATTTTGTAACCTGAGTAATCATATGTTGAACAAAGCTCATCGAGTCTTCCAGGATTTTTTCGTTGACTTTATTTTTTGCCTGCAGCTCCGTTAAAAGCATTTGTAACGTTTTCAATTGTGAGTGGAGCTCTTGTTTTACGTGTTCATCTGGAATTTGTTCTGCAAACTGGCTGAATGTCAAACCAGGATGTTCTTCCAATACGTCGGCTACAAGTTGCTGCCGTTCGTCTTCCAATTGGCTAAGCTGTTTGACTAGTTTCGTTTCTTCTTTCACAAGCTCTGTCAGTTCATCGACTTTTCGTTCGATCAACACCGTCTGCTTGCGTTCGGCGTAACGGATAAGCTGTTTTTGTATGCTGATCAATTCGTCCAGCGTATTTACTACTAAGTTCAGCATCCGATACCCTCCTCTTTTAAGAGCTCCACTTTATTTATCGAACCAGAATTGATGAACTTTATCCGCTACCTTGCTAACGTCAACCTGGTATTCACCTGATGACACCTGAGCTTTTAAGAGCTGGATCTTTTCTTGTCTTTCAACATCCACACTGGCATTTTTTTCAAACATCGCCTTCGCTTCATTTGAAATCTGCAACTCGTCTTCTTTTTGTAACGGCTTAGTTTTCGACACAGGAGCCACTTGCATTTTTTGATAAGATTGAATAAAGGAAGAACTATTGGTCTTGTCGATATTCATTCCTTCACCACCCTCTAGTTTAGTTTTGTTCTATTATCGTATTTTCCAATATTGTGCGTTCACTTTTGGCCTGACTCGTTTTCTTCCGGTTTCCTCTAAAAACTTATCGTTTTTCATTGTCGCATCGATTTCCAATGAAAAATCCTCGAAACAGTCATCGCACAGGATCTGCCTTTTGATTACTTTACCACAATGCTTGCACGGGTAACCCAAATTTGGGAAGTCCTCCGCGTAAATACGCCCGTCACGAATAAAATCGGCAATTTGTTTGACAGAGACAGTTGTGGACTCGCTAACCTCTTGAATATCCGCAAAGCGATTGCATTCGATTTTCAGAAAATTGTTCACCAACTTGAATTCCTCTTCGATTTCCTTGTAGCAGTCCAGGCAATAGTCAGTGTAGTCCTTAAGGAATAATGTACCGCAAATTCGGCAATTATCTAGCTGATTTGCTTTCATATCCACTCACCTGACCTTCTCTATAGATTTATATCGGCAGTTCTACCAAAATGTTTAGCGGAATTTCAATTCTTTCTACTTTAATAGCTAATGGCTCTGCCAACGCTTTTTTTACTGCATTTTAAATTCTGTCACCAGCACACGATTCACTTTTCCTTTTTCAAAAACTTCGGATAATCGAGCAGCAAGTTCTTCTTCAATTAGTGTAATTCCGCTTTCTCCGACCAGTTCGTCTTTTGTAAAGCTCGCAACGGTCGCAATCACTGCTGCACGCACTTCAGCAGTACGTTTTTCGGCTTCTTCTTTCGTATCCTTGTCGCTCAGCAAGATATTGAACTGGACAATCCCAAAGTTCCCGGGAGACGCTAAATTCGTCGTAATAATATCGGTATCGACGCTCAACTCAGCTACTTCTTCGGCGCTGAGCGATTTGTCCTCTTTAGCTTCGACATCTTTTTGCATGAAGTAAAATGCGGCTCCTCCACCAATAACTGCTGCAACAATGACAACGCCGATGATTTTCTTTAGTTTTCCCATGGTACACCTCTTAATCGTCAGTTTCTTTTTCATAAGGTGAAATCAGCACTTCGACACGGCGGTTTTCCGCCCGTCCTTCAGGTGTGTCATTTGAGGCAATCGGATGGTATTCGCTATAGCCGGATGCACTAAATTTCTGCGGGTCGAGATCATCATTTTCGAGCAGAATTCTCATGAAATTAATAGCGCGGGCAGAACTCAATTCCCAATTCGTTGGAAATTCCAATGTGCCTGTCGGAATATTATCTGTATGCCCTTCGATGAAAATCATCCGTGGTGGATCGGAAATCAGCAAATTCGAAATCTCGCTCGCAATTGTCTCGGATCCGTCTCGCATATCCGCACTTCCGGACTCGAATAAAACACCTTCTTTGATGGTAATCATCAGGCCTTTTGTGGTCATCTCCGTCTGGAGACGAGGCGATAATCCTTTTTCGTCAATGTACGCTTCAATCTTCGTCTGGAAATCCTGCAATTCCCGCTGATCTTTGGCAGCCAGAATTTCTTCCGAACTTTCACCAGATGGCGGATCTTCGCTCAATTCAGCGGTCGGTGACGTGTCGAAGCTTTCAACCGGCGCCTGCTCATCCAGTACACCAGTGCCGCCTTGCAGCTCGCTATTGAATGACTCTGCAATGGCATTGAATTTTTGGGCATCTACTTGGCTAGAAGCAAACAGTACGATGAACAGCGCCAAAAGCAGCGTCAAAATATCGGCATAAGGTAAGAGCCAGGCTTCATCGACATGTTCTTCATGCTTTTTTTTACGCTTCAACTTGAACACCGCTTTCTTCTTGAGATTCAAGCACACGGTCTTTCGCTGGCAAGTAAGTCAACAGCTTTTCTTCTACAGTCCGGACTGGCAGCCCTTCCTGAACAGCTAACAAGCCTTCTAGCATAATCATTTTCATTTTAACTTCTGCTTCTGATTTTCGCTTGAGTTTATTGGCAAATGGATGCCATAGTACATAACCTGAGAAAATCCCAAACAGGGTCGCGATAAACGCGGCGGAGATTGACTTACCAAGAAGTGCTACATCGTCCAAGTGACCGAGGGCGGCAACCAAACCGATAACGGCACCCAGTACACCGAGCGTCGGTGCGTACGTACCGGCTTGCGCAAAAATCTTTGCACCCAGTTCATGGCGTTCTTCCATCGCAACAATTTCTTCTTCCATTAAATCGCGAATGTGTTCTTGTGACTGGCCATCAACGACCATTTTCAAACCTCGTTGTAAAAATGGATCTTCTACTTCTTCCGCCTTTTCTTCGAGTGCCAGCAAACCTTCTTTTCGTGCGAGCATGGCCCAGCCTGTGAACATCGGAATCATTTCTTTGATCGAGACCGATTTCTTTTCGCTGAAAATCACTTTGAACAAGCTCGGAATTTTTTTGATTTCGTCCATCGGAAAGGCAACGAGCAGACAGGCGACGGTGCCGGCAAAGATGATTACCAGCGCCGCTGGATTGTACAAAGCGATCGGGTTTGATCCTTTCAAGATCATCCCGCCAATCAACACGGCAAATCCCATTATGACTCCTATCCATGACGTCTTATCCACGTTTATACCTCATTTCGTTTACAGGTGTCGTTTTATACTTTTTACTTGGTTGGGGATATTCCGCAAAACAACTCCGCTTTCAGGCCCACAGGATGTGGGTCATGCAGCCGGTGCGACAGGACGTCGCGGTACCAGCTGCCAAGGGCTTGCGCCGAACTAACTCGGGCTCAACGCCCGAGTGGATTTCGGCACTTCGCTATCCCGCGGGAGTCTCCGTTGCTTTGCTCCATATCCTAGTAGTGGAAATTAACAGAGATAAGTTAAAGAATTAAGTAGAGTTTTCTTTTATATTTTCACATAATTCTTAGAGAAAGAGCGGAAGGCGGCGACTCCTGGGGGATCAGCACGAGCTGAAGACCCTGGACTGAGCGGAGCGAGGGAAGCGGCTGAAGCCGGGCCCCCCGGAAAGCGTCCGCCTGAAGTGATTTCTTCTAGTTATCTTGTAAATTAAATACATAAAAATCCGTTATATTAGATTAATTCTTTCTCGCTAATGCCATGGCTTGTTTCCAGGTGTTGCGCATGTCTGTCATGAGTGTTTCTACTTCTTCTAGTGCTTCTAAATCGTTTTTCATGTTGGCTTCTAGTAGACGGCTATACATGTATTCGTACATTTGCTCAAGACCTGTCGACATATCGATGTCTGAGTTTAATGTGCTGCGAAGTTCTAGGATAATATTTTGAGCTTTGATAATGTTGGTGTTTTTTTCTTGGAAGTTCTTATCGTTCATTGCTCGTTTTGCTATTTTTATGAATTTTACAGAGCCGCTGTAGAGCATTAACGTTAGTTCCTGAGGTGATGCTGTCATGACTGAGTTTTGTTGGTAGGTTTGGTACGGATTGATGATTGCCATTTGGTTTCCCCCTTGCTTAGTTGCGCTTGTCGATAAATGAACCTGCGGCGGCCATCCCCTGATAGGCTCCGCTGTATTTTTTAGATATTTCTTTTGTTTGTGTAATACGTTTGATTTGTGCGAAAAAGGATTGGTGCAAGTTATTAATTAGCGGTTGGAGCTGCTGATCGATTTCTTGCAGTTGTTCAATAATCGAAAGTTCTTCTGTCGTCCATTGAAAATTCCGCTGCTTCATAAATATCTCCAAATGCCGAATCGATTCTTGCCGGCTAGCAAATAAGGTTTCGAGCGATTCTACGATTCCTTCTTCGTTGTCTTCCATTCGGGAATTGATATGCTGCGCTTTTTCATATATATCGTATGTTTGTTTCAGAAAAGCATACATAATCTGTTTTGAACTCATCATTATGAGCCACCGAATAGACTTTGCTGCATCCAAGTACTTTGCGAGTTCATTTGGCTTAACGCTTTCTCCATTGCCGTGAATTGCTTCCAGTAACGGTCCTCAACACGCGCCAGACGATCTTGCCAGCGGCTGATTTCTTCGTCCATTTGTTTGATTTTTTTAGACAATGTACTGTTGTCAATAGAACTTGAAGAGCTTCCCGCTTTTGCGCTGAGGTTTTTAACGACTGCGTTCAAGGTATCGTAGACGCGTACGCCTACTCCGTTGCCAGCAGCATCTCGCGTAGTGAATAACGCCATCACTTCATCGGGTTTGTTCGCTAACGCTTCGCTCAGTTTCTTGTCATCAATGAATAACTTACCGCCTTCTGTATAAGAGCCGGTGTTAATGCCGATCTGCGATAAATGACTGATGTTGCCGTCTGCAATGCCGGACACATTGTCCATGAAAGCTCTGCGCAGATCTTGCATCGCGCTTTTCAACACCGGATCGTTGCGCAACAAGCCACTACGTGCTTTTTCTTCCCATAATTCGATTTCTTTTTCCGTCAAATCCTTTTTCTGTTCATCAGATAAAGGTTGGAAATCAGGATAGCGTTTTTCGATGATCTGCTTTTGCAGGTTCTCGATTGTTTCGTTGTACTTATCGACAAAGTCTTTGATCATGGCTAATGGTTTTTCAGGGTTAGACTGGACGTTAACGATTGTTTCTGCACCTGTTTGTAAGAGGTTTACCGTTAATCCATTGACCGTAGTTTGGTTGGTTTTTAGTCCAGTTACTTCAATACCATCAAATTTAATGGCACCGTCCGTAGCTCCATCCGCTGTTGCTGTAGCCGTTCCGTTATTAATGATTTTGTTAGCAAGGTCTGCGTTGGCAGTAGTTCCATCTTCTGCTGTAAAGTCCATTGTAAAAGCTTGTTCGCTGCCCATTCCTTTTGTGGCGATAAAAAAGCGAGATGTTGTATCGTCAAAACTAACTCGTAACTCAGGTACTTTACCGATAGTTGAATCCTGTAGTTTCTTAGCTACTTCTGTATAGGTCATACCTGCCGTAATTTCGACCGTAGCATCTTTAGTTGCATCTCCAGTGCCATTGATGATTACCTTCCCAGCAATACCAATTTGATCGGTAGACTTCGCCGCCCTTGCAACTGTTGTAACGGTTCCGTCCGGGTCAGTTACAGCCGGTTTCATAATGGTTGCTGATGAATTTAATTTCCCCGCACTCGCCACACTCACTACTTCCACTCTATACGAACCGCTCATCGCGGTAGGTGTTGTGGCAACACTGAAGCTTGTCGGGTTTGGTGACGTCGCACTGTATGAGTTGAACGACGATTGCAGACGCAGACTACTGGCACTCGTACGAAGATTCGACATGGTCAGGTTGGTTTCGCGTACTGCTTCTTGTTGCCATCCTGTAAATGTTTTTTGCTGCATTAATTTATCTAAAGGCATTTTTTGGATCTTCATCATGTCTTTGACGATTGATTCGGTATCCATGCCTGATGCTATTCCGCCAACGCGCATAGGTTTTTCACTCCAATCTTATAATTTCTCATCCACGATTAAGCCCGCTAAACCGGCCATCGAGGCGTACATATCCAAAAATTTCTTATTGGGAATCTCTCGCAGAACTTCATCGGTTTTGGAATCAATTACTTGTACATAATAAACTTCCAGCTCTTCATGCAGCTGAAATTTCACATTTGTTGATGTTGCCTCTAGAAATTCGTTCATGCTATCCACTTTATCTACGATTGCTTTTTTCGTGACGGGTTTCTCGGCATGTTCGTTGTTGTTTTCTTCAGGAGCGATTGTCTCCTTGGGAACTACCGGATTGGATTCGTTAATTTTCGGAAATTGCAGAATAGCTGATTTTGTTACTTCCATAGTAAAACCACTCCTCGTCTTCTTGACTGACAAATAGATAAGTTGAACTAAAGAAACTAGCTTTCACCCATCGCTTCGGCCGCTTTGGGCATGGCTCCCGCAAGTAGCTCAGCAAAGGACGCCTGCCTTCTTGCTTCGCCTAGCCCCTAGACACGCCAGCGCTAATTTAGTCCATTGAAAATAAGTAACTCAAAATCTCGATGCTGTCTTAGGATAGATCAACAGATAAAAATCAGTAGTTCAACATATTTTGATCCTATATAGTAGTTATCGGCAGAAAAACAGTTTGTTTAAGTCGAAAAGCAAAAAAAAAATAAGGACCTATCCCAAAAGGTCATGAAAATTGACTTTTTAAGAACACCCCTTTTTCCTTTTCATAAGTAGTGGCTCCTGTCCATTCCGCCAGCTCTAAAAAACCAGACGGAGAAAAAGAAATCCTTTTTCTCCGTCTGGTTTATTTTAGGGAGGTATGGAACACCCCTTACTTCATGTAAGTTTGGCGTAAGTATTGCTGACGCCTTGCGTCCAGTGGTTGTTTAATCCTGTTGGATCGTTCGCTGCTCCAACTGGCGCATATTTCGCTCCGATTTTCGCAATGGTGTCTTTTCCTTCATTTAAATAATTTTGACGCAAATTGCGCGCCATATCAAAAATGCTGTCTTCTACAGAAGCATAGCTCCGTAAACCATTCTTCCCCATCATGCCCGCAACATTGTTTTTATCATTGACCGCGCGTGACGAGCCATTGCCCGTTTCGTGCATGGCAATTGCTGACAATAATTTCGGATCCAGGTCGTATTTTTTCCCAGCATTGATAAAGTGGGCGGCCGTTCCTTCCAGCTTGCCTTCCAGCGTACTATCCAGTTTAATAAATTGCGTCGGTCTGAACTTCAGATCACTTGTATCTGTTGCTGCAGTTGGAACTTCTTTCGTATTGATCGGCGGGATAGTGATGGCTGGATTATAGGAATTGGCTAGCGGCGCCGTTAAAGGCGTAGTCAAAGACGGCAATGCAGCCTGAACGCCGGTTTGCGGAGCTGTTCCGGTATTGGTTTGTTCTATACTTTCCATCATGGCATTCATCAGCATCGCGAAAAACGTGCTGGGACTTGTTGAACTACCGACAGAATTACTGTCACTACCACTTTGACCTAAAGCAGGCATCGACTTCGCCATCGTAGCGATTGTGTTATATAAAAGGAAATTAGAAGAAATTGGACTGGTCAATCGGTTCTCACACCCTTTGCTTGAGTAATCTTGTTTAGTGTACAAGATTACAGGTGAAAAAAGAATAGGATAATTGTGGTAGAGAACGAAATATTTTTACAATTAAAAACAAGAAAGCCTATGACCTTTGATAGTCACAGGCTTTCTTGTTTGTTTATCCTCTAATATCTATACGGCTCCCAATATGAGGCTGTACAGATTGCTCGAGCATCTTCACAACCTCTTGACCATTTGTTTCTGCCTGGTCGATTGTCTTTTTCATCACCGAAACATTCGCTTCAGTTCGAACATTCATTTGGCTCATTGCCATTGATAATGCAGCGATATCCACTAGATTACCTCCTTATAAAAAAAAGAGCCTAAAATCAGGCTCCTTTAAATCTTTTAGATTAACGTAGCAATTGTAGTACTTGCTGTGGTGCTTGGTTGGCTTGCTTTGCCGCTATGTCTTTCGATCATAGAATAGACTATATCTTCACCCTCTACTTAGAGGGGCTGGGCGCTTCGAATGGCGCTTGCCACCCTACGGATTTCATCGCCATAGCTTGTGCCTTAGACGGTTTATCCTAGTCGTTGAACCTTCCCCAGAGTTTCCTCACAGGAGCTTGGCTGCTGATTATCCATTGGTCCATCCTCATCATTTTCAAACCGTCACGCTGACCGTTTCCAGTTACGTTGTGGTTGATGGGGCTTTAGGAAGTTCCAGCAATTCACCCAGTTATACTCTAACCCGTTACCCGGTTAGACGCCCTAAAATCAATTATCTCAACAGTTGTAAAACTGATTGATTCATTTGATTTGCTTGAGCCAGCATTGCTTGTGACGCTTGTGCAAGAATCGAGTTCTTTGTTTGTTCCATCATTTCTTTCGCCATCGTGCGAACATCTACTTTCATAGATGACTAGACTATATCTTCACCCTCTAGTGTTAGTAGGGGCCGGGCACTTCGGATCCACAGTACTGATGTATACTGCCTCACCTACGGATTTCATCACCATAGCTTGCGCCTTAGATGGTCTATCCTAGTCGTTGAACCTTCTCCACTCTTTCGAGACAGGAGCTTGGCTGCTGATTGCCCAATCCTTTATTTTTTCGGGCCGTCACGCTTGTCGTTTCCAACTACGTTGTGGCAATAAAAGCTATTAGGGGTTTCCAGCAATTCACCCGGTCGTAATCTCTGGCTGTTACCGGCCAGGACGACTGTACCTCCACTCGCTTACGCGGCTTCGGCATAATCGACGTCACGGATTCTTGATTCCGCAGAAGTTAGGTTTTCGGCTGACGTGTCTAAGTTATTGATTGTGTGGTCTAGACGATTTTGTGTAGCTCCTAGTTTAGAACGTTCAGACGAAACACTTTCAATGGCATTATTTATTACTGTAATAGAAGCCTGCGCACTTTGAGAACTAGTTACATCTAAACCAGCTACTTTTAAAGCTCCTGCTCTCATATCTCCAATACCTATATTAATAGTTTGGGAAGAATTTGCACCAATCTGTAGAGATAAAGAAGTGTCCACATCATCAAAAGATGCTGTTGAGCTAGTAAATGTTAACTCGTCACCAACTTTCATCGAATCAGCGGCTCCAAGAGTCACATCAAAACTTCCGATAACCTGTACATCTCCTGCTGCAATATCAGTTGCAGCTCCAGTCACCCCAGCTTTATCTTCCCAACTTAAATTATACCCAGTAACAGCACCAGTGGCATCTCTAGTGACACCAGTAACTTTTACGTTATAAGTATTGTCTTCGCTAGTTCCAGCCGCAGTTAAAACTGCAGAAGCAAATGAAGCATCTGTACTGTTAACTTTAACTCCTTCTGTCGTTGAACTTGTACCACTTAATCCTCCATCAAGGAGTTTTTTTGCATTAAATTCAGTTGTGTTACCGATGCGATCGATTTCTTCGATTAATTGATCCATTTCTTTTTGAATCTCACCACGATCAGTATCCGTGTTTGTATCATTTGCAGACTGTACAGATAATTCACGCATACGTTGAAGAATATCCTGAGTCACACTCAGAGTACCTTCAGCGGTTTGTATCAAAGAAATGCCATCTTGAGCGTTCGTCGAAGCTTGCTCCAACCCGCGAATCTGACCGCGCATTTTTTCAGAAATTGTAAGACCTGCTGCATCATCTTTCGCACTGTTAATGCGAAGTCCAGAAGACAATTTCTCCATGCTGTCCATTTGTGCGCTTTGAGCTGAACCCATTTGTCTGTGTGTGTTTAGTGCTGCGATATTGTGATTGATAATCATTGTGTATTACCTCCGTGTAATGTTTTTTTGTTTTTTGTAAGCGTCCAAATCCTTTTGCACTGCCTTACAGTAGTTATTATCGGAGGGCTTTACCAAATGTTTAGCGTTTTTTGAAAAAAGATTTAGAATATTTTTTTCGCCCCCGTGGCAGCCACAATTCGAAGAACAATTGAGTCTGCCACCGTGGCGCGACACGCATAGAGAAAAGCCTGCACAATCTGCAGGCTTTTCTCTATTTCTTCCGCATACTCAAAAAATCACTCAAATTGATAACATTTGACGTTGCTTGTTTGTTTTCTTCTTGAATTTCCAAATATACTTCTTTCCGGTGGATGGTGATTTGCTTTGGTGCATTGATGCCGAGTCGTACCATGTCACCTTCGATCGAAGTTACCGTGATTTCAATGTCGTCGTTGATGACGATCGTTTCGCCTTTTTTGCGTCCGAGTACTAACATGTTCTACACCTTCCTTGCAGCGGTGTTGTCGACTTGAAATAACGCCTGCTTGATTTCGTAATCTTTGTTGTTCAAGACAATTTGCATGCCTTGTTGTTTTTTGTTGTTTATAACGAGTGGTGCTTTTAAGTTGGTCGTTGCGCCGCTAATGTCGCCTTTGACAGTAACTGTCGTTAAGACGATCGCATCAGTCGGCTCTTCTAGCTGCAACCGCTCCACCATTTGCTCTTCTAGCTTAATATTGTAGTCTTTGAAAAACGTGAATGGATCAACTAAGAAAAAGCTAACTTCCATCTGTTCTACTGACTGCAGGAAAAAGAATGGCGACTCTTCTAGTGCGTCTGCGGGAATCAATACATAGTCTTTTACCTCTTCAAATCCTGGAATGCCTTTATCAAACGTAATGACACGTTCTTCTGCGATCTCCACTTCACCAAATTGCTCTGTTTGAATTTTCATGCCCAACTCCCTTTCCTAACAAAAAAATGCCTCTTACGATAAAGATATCTCAACAGGCATTTATTAACAATCAATTTTTATCTATTCTATCTATTGGAAACTACTTGACTCGCGAGTTCTTCGACCACTAAGCCCTCCACTAACCGAACCCGTACCAACTCCACTGCCGCGTCGATGCCTTTTAACTCGGCAGAAAACTCTTCTAGCTCTACATTAGCGCTTGTCAGCAACTCCACTGACTCGGGTAGCGTGAGTACGTTTTTACTAATCACAATGTCTCCGCCTTCGCCTTGTCCTTGAATGCGCGCGGCAATGTTGACCGTTCGGCCGAAATAGTCGAGGCGGTCGTTGGAATTGACGGCAATGGCCGCTCCGCTGTACAACCCAATTCGCAATACCAACGTTTCTGTCGCTGTCTCGTTAAACGTTGCTAAATTTTTCTGAATGGCTAAAGCTGCCTTCAGCCCGTGTTCTGGCTTATGGAAGACTGCCATGACCGCGTCACCGATTGTTTTGACGACACTACCGGAATTCTTGGCAATATGGCTCGCTAGGAAGTCGAAGTGGTTGCGGACTTGTCCGTACGCACTCGAGTCGCCAGCCGTCTCATACAGCAAGGTCGAGCCTTTTAAATCGGTAAACAAGATCGTTATGTGACCGACCCCGATTTTCTGTCCGGGTGACAGCACTTCAGAAGAAAACAAGTCTCTGAATTCTTGCATCGCTGTGACTTTAGCGGCCGTTACTGCTTGTTTGTTCCAATCGGCATGTTCTAACGCGACAACGATATCCGCGCTGCTGGAGTTTGTGATCGAGACGTCTCGAGAGCCGTTCACTGAACTTTGTGACCAGCCGCGGTCCGTGTAAACGAGCTGGTTTGATTCCATCCCACTGTTCACAGGTACTCTGTCATTTGCTTGAAGCACACGAAAACGTAGCGCGTCTTCGCCTATTGGAATCGAAAAGCTCGCGGTTTTGCCCATTTCGATCACTTGCTGCGCTTTAACGTGCGGGGTAATCATTGGACCGCCGATGCAATACACTTCGGCGTAAGCTTGGCGAATGGTCGGATGAACAGAAAAGTTTAACTCGACATATTGATCAAAATTGGCGTCGTAGTTAATACCGCATAAATCGCAATGAAATTGCTGCTCTAGCTCTGACAGTGAATTGTGTTCGACTTTCGAAACGCGGCAGTTTGGACAGATGACGTTCCAGCTGAGATTCAGTAATCCGGCTTTTGTGGCATACAGCAACACGCGTAAGGTATCGTCCAAATCTGCATTCCACAACTTTGCCATTTGCACCGGCTCGATTTGCGCGATATCGTGGTCGCCTTTATCAGCTAAATAACGATGCAATAATTCTACGTAGTCTCCGTTGACCGGTGATTTAGCGAGTAGGGCAGTTAGCCGCTCCAGTTCTGGTAAGTTGATGTTAGCATTGCTTGTTTTTTGTGGCGCTTCAAAAACAGTCGCTGCTCCAGACTGCAGGTAATCATCTAGATAACGCATGATTTTTTTGACAGCAGGCAGCCCGGTTGCCCAAATGGCTCCATAGCCTAAGAGATTGAGCGGCACAAAGCTAGCTGTCAGCTTGACCCGCGTTCCATTCTCCGCGTTGTCGAACAGTTCAACTTTCAAGGTATAATGCTTCATCGGCCCTGCCAGATAGCGGCGTTCGACAGTATAGCTGTCGTTTTCCTGCCACTGGAAAGGAAACTCTTGCCAACTGATCGGCACAAGCCCCAGCACTTTGGCATGGGCTTCCCGGTAAAACACTTCCGCCCCGTCTTGTTTAGCGGGACGGAAGCTGACTGGAAACAGACCAATATACAAGTTCATGCGGTTATTGTCCGCCAGCAACTGCCAAGCGGTTTTTCGGTCTAGTGCGTATTCTTTTTCAAGCACGTATGTTTTCGATTTCAATATTTTCACTCCTAGGAAATCGCGATGGCAATGGCCAGTAAAATAATATGGAAAATCTGGTCAGCCATGATCGACAACCAAACTTTCTCCGGACCTTTAGCGGTCTGAACCCGTTGCACCCAGAACATGACAAATGTTTTTCGGTCTAATACAATGTGTCCGATAAAAACGATGGCCAGTGCGGGTAAAGACAGCCCGCCTGAGAAAACCCCAAAAACGGCAATCACGGCTGTATAAACCGACACATGCGTCAATAGGGGCAGCCATTTCGTCGCTTTGTGCTTGGCCATCCAACTCGTCTGCAACAAAAAATCCCCGATTAAATGACCAAGCAATAACAGGTCAAACTGATTCATAACCGGTAGCCTCTTCCTAGTTGTGCTTCGTATTGTTCTACCTCATAATCACAGTCTTGTAAGATCGTCGCGAACGCATCGACTACTTTGCCGTCAAATAAGGTGTCTTTGCAGCGAAGCAACTCTTCCGCTCCAGACTCAAAAGATGAACCTGCGCTATAAGAACGCGCCGTGGTCATGGCGTCAAACGCATCTGCTACTCCAACGATTTGTGCTAAAAACGGAATTTCTTCCCCTACTAAACCATGCGGATAGCCGGAACCGTCGAGTCGTTCGTGATGCGACAAAGCAATTTGAATGGCCTGTACCATAGCGTCTTTTGGTTCGATATTAGACAAAATGTCCGCACCGATAATGGTGTGCTTTTTGATCGCTGTATACTCATCGTTTGTTAAACGGCCAGGCTTTCTCAAAATGTCGTCCGGTATGCCGATTTTTCCAATGTCGTGCAAAAGAGCTGCTTTGTACAATTCTTCATAGCTTTGCGCATCAAATCCGAGCTTTTCAGCAATCCACAACGAATATTTCGCCACTCGCTCTGAATGGCCCGCCGTATACGGATCGCGCGCATCTAATACTTTTGCGAGTGTCCGAATCATGCTCAACAACATGCGCTGCAATTCATCGTACATTTGGCTGTTGTGGAGTGCCAGCGCCGATTGGTTGGCAAGTGCTACAGCGAGGCTGATGTCTTGTTCTGAGAAAAAGGCGATGTCTTTTTTATTTAATAACTGCAAGGCACCGAGCACTTGGCCTTTAACTGCCAAAGGAACCGTGATCATCGACTTGGTGACAAAGCCGCTCGAATGATCCACGCGATTAGCCCAGTTTGGATGGGACGCGACGTTTTCAATTAGCTGTGCTTCGCCTGTCCCGATCACTTTGCCGACAATGCCTTCGTCCATTTCCAATTCGAGGTTGAGGATATTGAATGCTGACGGACCGTACGCTGCGACGGCCTTGATCTTCTGGCGTTCTTTGTTCAATACCCACAAGGTCCCCGCTTCCGCTCCCACCACCTGCACCATCTGCAGCAGAATATTTTCCAGGACCTCTCCCATTTCTATATTTGAATTTAATTGATTCGAGGCTTCTAGCAAGGTCACCAGCTCTTGAACCCTCAGTTCCAAATCCTTTAGTTGCGTCATGGATTTCCTCCGATAGCTTATAGTAATCAAAAACGATTTATTTTTATGCTACTTTTATTGTTTCTTCTCGATCATAGCTCGGAATACGAAATTATGCAATATTACCCATATATTTTTATTTCTTTTTACTCAATTTGATAATCTTGTTAATCAACTATAAAAAACCGCCATCTCTCTGACTTCGAGTGATGGCGGTTTTCCCTGTTATTCTATTTCCACTAATTTCCTCAAGTTCTCAAACATCAAACTCCAACCCTCATGACTTTCATTGCTGAACTCCGCACTAACCCGTTTGATATCGTCTTCTGTCCAGCCTTCTTCATGCGGCACGACAATTTCCTGGACAAACGTCATCTCACAGCTGTTTTGCACCATCGAAATCCAAATCGTGATGCGGTCTTCTAGACCATTAAACTGCGGCATTTTGAACGTGAACCTCAGCTTATGCGGCGGCTTCAGTTCGAGGTATTCACCAATCGCCCGGAAGTCCACGCCTTCCCGGCGGTCGATGATTTCCCAGCTTCCGCCCTCGCGTAAGGAATTCTTTGCCACCTGGTTGGTGCCTTGTTGCGTGAATAGCCATTTCTTCATCAGTTCCGGGTTGGTCCATGCTTCATAAACTGCTTTGTCACTGGCATTGAAACGGCGTGCCATTGATAAGGTTACTGTCAAAGTCGTCAACTGGATCATCCTTTCTGAATGGAATGAACGTACGTCCAACTTGCTATTGCCTATACCTTACTGCAGAATATTTCCTCAAACAATAAAGTCTTCTTATAGAATGGCAGCAGCCTGTTTTTTCTGCCATTTCGACATTTTCACGTCAAGATGCCATTGCTTGCCGCTGTTAACGTCTAAATACCGGAACCCGCAGCACACCCTATGAGGTTGTCGCTTAGTATTTGACACTCTCCAGTGCCTGCTTAACCGTTGCATAGACGTCTGCATCCAGCATATCAATTCCACTGTGGACAATCGTCTGGACCAGGTCCGGACGCAATCCAGCAATGATCACGTGGATACCCATCAATCGCAGTGTCCCCCGATTTCTTGGAGAGACTGTGCAATGTGGTCATCAATGGTCAAGACACCCGAAAAATCGGTAATGACGTGATTGACGTTCATCTCCGCAATTCTTGGGATGACATTGTTCATGATATGGGCAATCCGGTAGCTGTCAATCACACCAATCAGCGGCAGCACCACGACATCTTCGAGTATTGGCACAATCGGCGCTGACAGATTGAGCAGTTCCACTTGTTTTTCCGCCTGGTATCTTTCCGAAAAACGTTCAAATGCATAAAAGGTTTCGTTCAAACTGATATCCAAAATTGCATTGATGCCTTTGATGGCATTGGCGCTTTCCACGACAGACAATCCGAACTTCAAGCTGAGACGTGTGAAAACCTCTGAAAAGATCTGTCGCGTTACCGGGTAACGGATGACAATTTCAGAAATCTTGCCGCCCGAAGCCACCTGCATTTCCGCATTGCTTTTGCTCCATTCAATCAACGCTTCCGGAACTTCAACCTGTCCGCCTTTAAGCAGAGATTGTCCAAAAAATCCAAGCAGTTCGATATACATACTGGCAGCCTGCTCTTTTTCCCATTCAGGGATATCCAGATGCATTTCCTGCACAACCGATTCGACCACTTCTGCAGACAAGGTGTCAGCATGTTCACTTATGTATTGAGAAAAGTCTTTTAACGAAGACATCCATTTCACACCTTTTCATTTATGTTGAATTAATTATAACATTTGGCAGGGTTCATGATAAAAACCATGCTCCTATTTATACAATTTTTTTGAAGAAAATTGGTCAACTGCCAGTATCCACTCAAAATATTCATCAGCAAATAGAAACAGCAATCACTTACCGAGAGGGAACTTCACGATAAGAGTATAGCAGAATACCGACAATCGCTATTTCGAAAAAAGATAAGCTTGGCTCCTTAATAGTCAGATCCTCACTGAATTCCACCCTCTATAATAAATCTGATTGCCCTCATTTTCTAGCAGCATTATCTTCCATTCGCCTTCTGCTTCTTAAAAAGTCGTCTCTTTTTCAAACACTTATATGAAGAAGCCTGCCTTTTTGTTGTTTCCTAAGGCTTTTGGATCTTTTATAGCACTAAGTTCCGAATAATTCAATATACCTAATTAATTGGAATTTTATTTAATATAAAAGTTATTTTTAGTTAAATAAACCTATTTCACCTTATACATATCACCTATATAATTTTAGATAATAAATTTTTAATATGTCTATAGAACCATATTCCATTTACTTTTTTTAGTCAATTGAATCACCATTCATTAACAAATAGATTCATTTGTTTCTTTTTTTCTTTTCATATTCCTTAACATCCACTTTAGCCTAATAGAAAATGCGTGGATTTAAAACTTCCTCCCTTTTTGTGAATAGGCAAGAGGATACTGGCTTTAGTATCGCAGTTGAATCAAATCCTTTTCGACTTCGCTTTTTATCATTTTAATATAGGAAAGGAGTTTTAACATGTTTGCATTTAAAAGAAGACAGGCCATATCGGATTCGGATTTAGATGAACTAAAAATCTTCCTCAGCAGCACACTTGAAAAGATGCTGCTGACACGGGACGAAACGTTAAATACGTTAAAAAAATATGATCTGGTGCTAATTTCTTCATGGGAAGGCAGTTATCTTGTAGCAGACATCTTTCAACTGTCGAAATTCAATTTAACTGATGGAAGAGCTGAAAGAGGAAAAAACGTCCCTTTCTACACTATCGCCCGCTCTTTCACTCGCAAGAACGATCTTATTGTCTACCTGGATGAGCACCAAAACAAATGCATGAGGCTAAAAAACCTTCTCGCTTTCCGTCACACTTGTTATTTGTTGCAAACCGTCGATATAGAAGTTTTATCTGAGAGAAAATATACATGCACTTGGTAATTTAGAGACTTTGACAGTGTGCGATAAAACAAGATTTGCATCCAATCACACTTTTCAACTCGTTGCCGTGGATCCCATTGGATATCTACAACTGCTTCAAAGGAAGAATAACCTGTTGTGTTGGCTAAACCGCAGACTATTTCACAGCACAATAGTACCTATTACAACTAATCAGTTCAGCATATCCAGCTTTTTAAACGAACAAAGCGCAATTATTTCAGAGGGGAGTGAGTGAATTATGGAACTGTTGGAACAGCAAGTACAGGCATTAATAGAAGAAAGAGACGATCTTGTGGTCCTTTTAGATACGAATGGATTCGTTTTACTAGCGAATAACAAATGGATTAACTATTGCCCTCAGCATGAGTGGCCGGTCTTCTCCCGGAAAATTGGAATGGATTATTTAGGATTTTTGAAGAAAACCAGAAATTTGGTGGAACTCGAAAATATTCAAGACATGTTACGTGGAAAAGCGCAGAAGCATTTCCAATTGAATCCGTCTTACACTGGTGACAGGACCGAATGGCTGTCCACAAAATATCGTCCATTTCCGCTAGATGACGGTTCAAATGGCGTCATTTTGTATCAACAGCCTGTAAATCTCCAATCGGTAAACTCTCTCCACAACGAGCATATTCTCGAAAACATGACGGATGCTTTTTACCTGCTCGATCATCAGATGAATTTTTACTTCCTGAATGCTCAATCCGAGCAGCTTCTCCACTGCCAGAGAGAAAATTTAATCGGAAAGAATTTGTGGGCTGCATTCCCCGAAACCACTAAAACTGCACTTTATCCAAATTATAATCGAGCGATGCAGGAACGGGTGCCTGTAAAATTTACGGAATACTACAAGCTATTGGATTCATGGTTCACTGTCAGGATATATCCCATCGAAAATGACGGATTGGCTATTTACTACCAAACAATCAGCAAGCAGTTGGCAATAGAAGAGGGGCTAGGGAAGTTCGCCTGCACAGATTATTTGACAGGTTTGCCAACCCGCAGAAAAATTGAAGAAGAAATCGGCGCGCTGCTGCAAAAAGACACACCGTTTTCTCTTCTTTATCTCAATTTAGACAATTTCAAATACATCAATACGTTTTATACGCACAAAAATGGTGACAAAGTGATTAAAAGCATTGTTGCTAGGCTGAAAAAGCTCATTGATGCGCAGGATTTGGTTGGTCGGCTTGAAGGAGACGAACTGGTGATTGTCCGGCGGCACCAAAAGGACAACGATGTATTAGCCTTCACGAAAAAAGTGAGCACCCTGTTCAACCAGCCTTTTTCACTGGGTTGCTCCAACTTTGTTGATGTAAGTGCCAGCATTGGCGTCATTTCTTGTCCTGCCGATTCAAAAGAGTTCGTAGACCTGATGACTTATAGTGAAATTGCAATGCGCAAGGCTAAGGGGCAAAAAGGCTCTTCTTTCTGCATTTTCGATTCCACTATGAGCGATAATCTCACGAGACGGATGCTAATTGAGCAAAGTCTCACTGAGGACCTGAAATCTCTTGGCTTCTATTTCGCCATTCAGCCACAAATTGATGCTGCAACCAGCAGGGTTCGTGGAGTGGAAGTGCTCGCGCGCTGGCATCATCCAGAGTTGGGGATGATATCGCCCATTGAATTTATCGCTATTGCAGAAGAAACGGATACCATCGAACGGTTGACGGAGCATTTGATGGTTGATGTTTTTTCTTATATGAAAACAAGGGAAAACCAATATGGCAGTATGCTTCGTACTGCCATTAATATTACCCCCTCCCTACTCGATAGCACTACTTTTTTTGATAAACTTTTCTCAATGCTGGACAACTTTGGCATTTCTCCCACACTGATTGAAATCGAAATTACCGAAAGCGTCGAACTTCGGTATTCAGAGACTACTCTCACGAACCTGTTAGCATGCAGAGCAAAGGGAATTTCTATTGCACTCGATGATTTTGGGACAGGATTTTCTTCTCTTGCTTATTTATTGGATTTTCCTGTTAATAAAATAAAAATGGACAAATCCTTTATCAATAAAATCGGCTATGATCCAAAATCGGAAGCCGTGTTAAAATCTCTTATTCAGTTTGTAAATAGTGTAGACTGCGCGCTTGTTGCCGAGGGGGTCGAACAGGCTCACGAAGCCTTGTTTTTGACCATGAACGGATGTAACATCCATCAAGGCTACTTGTATGACAAACCGATGCTGCCGAAGGTATTTGATGAAAAGTACCTTAACAC
This sequence comes from Planococcus antarcticus DSM 14505, assembly GCF_001687565.2. NCBI lineage: Bacteria > Bacillati > Bacillota > Bacilli > Caryophanales > Caryophanaceae > Planococcus > Planococcus antarcticus. The sequence goes on along the minus strand of NZ_CP016534.2, from coordinate 189,680 downwards.
CTACAGGATGACATCCGCCAGCAAAACAGCGCTTTCTCTGCTTCCCGTATTGCGGGGCTGACCACCACCTGCTGCATAATGCGAAAAACCCCTTTGGATTCGATATCCAAAGGGGTTTTTCTATTCAACCAGAAGCTGGCTTATTAATTATTCCACTGTCACTGACTTCGCCAAGTTACGTGGCTTGTCAACGTCACAGTCGCGGTGAAGCGCTGCGTAGTAGCTGATCAGCTGCATCGGGATGACCGATACAAGCGGTGACAGCAATTCGTTGACTTTTGGCAAGACCAGGCTGTCGCCTTCTTCTTGCAAGCCTTCCATCGAAATGATGCACGTATGTGCGCCGCGTGCCGCTACTTCTTTCACGTTTCCGCGGATGTTCAAGTTAACCGACTCTTGCGTTGCAAGTGCGATAACCGGTGTGCCTTCTTCGATCAACGCAATCGTTCCGTGCTTTAGTTCGCCTCCAGCAAAGCCTTCTGCCTGGATGTATGAAATCTCTTTCAATTTCAATGAACCTTCAAGTCCAACGAAATAATCCATGACGCGGCCAATAAAGAAGCAATTGCGAGTTGTCGACAAGTAGTCTGCAGCAATCTGCTCCATTTGCTCTTTTGAATCGACTTGTGCTTGAATGGCATTGGCGACGATTCCCAGTTCCTGAACCAAATCAAAGCCGATGTCGATGCCGCGTGCTTCAGCCGTCACTGCACCCAAAATAGACAATACAGCCAATTGCGCTGTATAGGCTTTGGTCGACGCAACCGCAATTTCAGGGCCTGCATACAACAATAAGGTATGGTCAGACTCGCGCGACAAGGTAGATCCCGCTACGTTTGTGATGGTCAATGACGCGTGGCCCATCTCTTTGATTTTTACCAGTACCTGGCGGCTGTCCGCTGTTTCTCCTGATTGAGAGATGAAGATGAACAATGGTTTTTCCGACAGCAATGGCATGTTGTAGCCAAATTCGCTTGAAACATGCACTTCAACAGGAATTCCTGCTAATTTCTCGATGTATTCTTTGCCGATTAATCCTGCGTGATAGCTTGTTCCAGCCGCAATAATATGAATGCGGTCAGCAGCTTGCATCGCGTCCAAAATTTCTGGTTGAATCGTCAATTTATCATTTTCATTCTGATATGCTTGAACAATTTTACGGACAACCGCTGGCTGCTCGTCAATTTCTTTCAGCATATAATGAGGGTACGTCCCTTTTTCGATGTCGCTCATGTCAATTTCTGCAGTGAACGGCAAACGGCTTACAGTATGACCGTCCAAAGTCAAAATTTCCACGCTGTCTTTACGCACAATAACGATTTCTTGATCCATCAATTCAACAAACTGGTCTGTCAATTGAAGCATAGCCATCGCATCCGATGCCACAACGTTAAAATCTTCGCCAAGGCCTACAAGCAATGGGCTTTTGTTTTTCGCTACGAAAATGGTTTGTTCTTCTTCAGCATCTAGTAACGCAATCGCATATGAACCCTTCAGTAAGGTAAGGGCTTTGCTGAAGGCTTCTTGTGTTGTTTGGCCTTCTTCAACAAATTTACCGATCAATTGAACAATAATTTCCGTATCCGTATCCGACTCCATTTCCACGCCAGCCAAGTAATCGCGCTGGATGTGGTGGTAGTTTTCAATCACGCCGTTATGAACAATCGTGAAGCGGTCAGATGTATTTTGGTGCGGATGAGCGTTAGCTCGGTTCGGTTTGCCGTGAGTCGCCCAGCGCGTATGGCCAATTCCTGTAGATCCCATCACTTCTTCTTCCACAACGCCGCGCAAGTCTGCAATGCGCCCTTTTTCTTTAAAAACAGTAATACCACTGCCATTGCGTACAGCAATTCCCGCTGAATCATAACCACGGTACTCCAAACGCTCCAAACCTTTTAACAAAATTTCTTTCGAGTCATTTTCTCCAATATATCCAACAATTCCACACATAATATAATTCCTCCATTTTTATGAACATCAAAATGAGTGTTTATATATTTTACAAACACTTCTCCTTTTGAGCCCATCCATCTTGTTGTCCAATCGATCACTCGACTGTTTTAAGAATGGACATAACGACCAGGCTTCATGGCCGGAAGGGATCCGCCGAAATCTCGATACTCCTTCTCCTCGTCTACTGAAGACGACTTGTCCGTCCGATTTCTTCAGTACAGGCGCTGTAATTGTTTTCCTCGCATTCACTTCTATCCTCCTTTTGCTGCGGTCGTAAACCGATTATACTATCATACAGCTTTCACACAATCCCGTCAATTAAAGCAAATAGTTACTTAGGTCTATTTTATCACATTTTTCCGTTTACTGGCTCTTTTTCCTTTTCCATATTATTTAAATATTTGTATTGTAGAAAACTAACTATTTGCTGAAATAGTTAGTCGTAATAAAGCCACTTCTGTGATATTCCGCAAACCAGCTCCTAAAAACCCTATGCTCCTGCATCGCTAAGCTAGCTTCGTCGCAAAGCCATTGCCCGAACTCTCTTCGGTCAATGACTTTCCTGCTGAAGCAGTAAAGCGACATCCAGGAGACCCCGCAGGAGCTTGCGACGAGGAAGCTCAAGCGACGTCCTGTCGCGGTGCCAGTTTTAGTTGCATGACCCACATCCTGTGGGCCCAAAGCGTCCGCCTAGAGCGATTTCTCCCTCTATCCACCCATATCTATTAAACTAACTCTTTCATAAAAAAAGCCCGCAAGCAAGGATGCTTACGGACACTTGATTTAATTAGTTTAAGCCCATTTCGCAGCGTACAACTTCTGCGATGCGTTCTACATAGTTTTCGCAGTCTTCTGCAGAAGCTGCTTCCACCATGATGCGAACAAGTGGCTCTGTTCCAGATGGACGCACAAGCACACGGCCGTTGCCGTTCATCTCAGTTTCAACTTCTGCTATGACAGCTGCCACTTTGGCGTTGTCTGTCACTGCATGTTTATCCGTCACGCGAATATTCACGAGTTTTTGCGGATAAATGGTCATTTCAGATGCCAGTTCAGATAATTTCTTGCCGGTGATTTTCATGATATTAACAAGCTGCAGACCAGTCAATAAGCCGTCGCCTGTCGTATTGTAATCCAGGAAGATAATATGGCCCGATTGTTCGCCGCCCAAGTTGTAGCCGTTGTTCTTCATTTCTTCTACGACATAACGGTCGCCAACAGCGGTCTTGTTGCTTTTCATGCCGTGGCTTTCCAATGCCTTGTAGAAGCCCATATTGCTCATGACAGTCGAAACCACTGTATCTTTCTTCAAACGGCCTTCTGAATGCAAGTGCTTGGCACAAATATACATGATCTGATCGCCGTCTACGATATGGCCTTTTTCATCCACTGCAATCAAACGATCGCCGTCGCCGTCGAAAGCCAATCCGATATCCGCATTTTTAGCGACTACCAACTCCGCCAATTTCTCGGGATGAGTAGAACCTACTCCAGCATTGATGTTCAAGCCGTTCGGTGAAGCGCCCATTGACGTGATGTCTGCATCCAGATCCGCAAATACATGCGTCGCCAGTGTAGAAGTCGCCCCGTGCGCACAATCAAGTGCTACTAAGATGCCTTCGAATTCTTCATCGACTGTCTGCTTCAAGTACTGCAGGTATTTTTGGCCGCCTTCGAAGTAATCTGTGATGCTGCCAAGATCGCCGCCTGTCGGACGCGGCAATGTGTCTACACTGCTGTCAAGCAAGGCTTCAATTTCCGCTTCCTGTGCATCCGACAATTTAAAGCCGTCTGAACCGAAGAATTTGATGCCGTTATCTTCTACAGGGTTGTGTGAGGCAGAAATCATGACGCCCGCTTCAGCACTCATCACACGCGTCAAATAAGAGACGCCAGGTGTACTGATAACGCCTAAACGCATTACTTCCGCTCCTACAGAAAGCAGGCCGGCAGCCAATGCGCCTTCCAGCATTTCACCTGAAATTCGTGTATCGCGGCCAATCAGCACTTTCGGTTTATCTTTTGCGCTTTTCGTTAAAATATATCCGCCAATGCGCCCTAATCTAAAAGCCAATTCAGGTGTCAGCTCCGTATTGGCGACTCCCCGTACTCCATCTGTTCCAAAATATTTTCCCATTCTAATTTTCGCTCCTTCAATCATTTGCTTCTGATTGGTTTAGTTAAGCTTTCGCTTTTTATCCTTTTCAATGCCATTATGCCTTCAGTTGCTTATTAATTTCCAAGATCTTCAGGCACCTGCACGGAGCCATCGACAACCGTTTCCGCTTCAACTGTGACTTGTCCCGGTGAAACTGCAGAAGCGCCAGAAGGAACTTTCAGCTCAACATCCACTGTGCTGTCCGTTGCAGTGACGCTTGCAGCATCCACTTCAACGACATATTCGGTCAGTTCATCCACGACGGTTTCCGGTCCAAAAATGCGGACTTCTTCGGTGGATGTGCTCCAGTCATTGATTGTAATACCTGCACCGGCTTCACCGATCGGTTCAATTCTCACCGGTACTACTTTGCTGTATTCGACAACCTCAACAGCCACTTCCACTTCCTGAGGTTCAATTTCCGCACTTTCTAGCTTGGTCAAATCCTCTGCCAAGACACGGACACGGGCCGCAGTCGTAAAGGATTCCTTCACTCCCTGCTCCCCAGAAACTGTCGCTTTGACAAAGCTAATGGCATCGATCATGCTTTTCGGGCCAGTCACCGTAACCGTTTCGGGATCGACAGCCACACTTTCTAAAGTGAAACCGTCTGCAAGCATCCGTTCGTTTATCTCCGGATCAATTCGGAACTCCTGCGATACCCGCTCTTCAATGACCACGTTGACGAATTCCGGGTCTACCCGAATATTTAATTGTTCAGACAGATTTTCAGTTTGGATAGGAACTTGATGCTCTCCCATCGGCAAATTTCGTAAATCTACAAACAAAGTAAAGTCTTCCAATTGGCGCGCAGTTTGCACAATACTGACGGGGCCGTTTAAATGCAGATCCGCTGTTTTCGGCACACCGCTGACCATCAGGCTATTGTCATGGTATACCTCAAGCTCCACATCTTCAATGATTTCAGACGTCCGGCTAGTGTCTGTCGTCCCAGTAGGACTGTCTTCCGCCTGCACGGTGAAGAATAAAAGAAAGGCCAACAGCAGCGCCGTAATCCGTAAAAACCAGCGATTGTCCATCATCTTATCCATTCTTTTTCCCCCTCAAATTCCACCAAGAAAGAGCGACTTCCTGCTGTTCTGCTCCGAACCAGATCCGGCGCAGCTTCACTTCAAAGTCTTCGAGCGACAAATTACGATGCAAATCGCCATTCGCCGTCAGGCTGATGGCTCCTGTTTCTTCCGACACGACAATGGTAATCGCATCGGTCACTTCACTGATACCAAGAGCCGCGCGGTGACGCGTTCCCAGCTCTTTTGAAATGAATGGACTTTCGGACAGCGGCAAATAACAAGCCGCTGCGGCAATCCGGTTTTTTTGTACAATTACCGCTCCATCGTGCAACGGTGTATTCGGGATAAACAAATTGATCATCAGTTCAGACGTAATATCTGAATTCATCGGAATGCCCGTCTCAATGTATTCGCTCAAACCGGTTTCGCGTTCGATCGACACCAATGCCCCGATCCGCCGTTTAGCCATATAGCTGACGGATTTAGACATCGCCTCAATGAGCCGGTTGCGCTCAGATTCTTCATTCAACGTACTGCTGGAGAATAGCTTGCCGCGGCCAAGTTGTTCAAGTGCTCGGCGCAGCTCGGGCTGGAAAATAATAATAATAGCCAGGAAGCCCCATTCCAGCACCTGCTGCATAATCCAACCTAGCGTTTCCAAGTTGAGTACCTGTGTTACAAGGCGGGCAATAATAATAACAAAGATCCCTTTCAGCAGTTGAACGGCCTTCGTTCCTTTGATGACGGTGATCAATTTGTAGATAACGAACCAAACTAATAAAATATCGATAACATTTCCTAGAAGTCCGAATGGTGTTTGGTCTGTTAAATTCTCAAAAAAAGGCATCTGCGACCCTCGCTTTTCTACATCTGCATATACATTCAGTATATCATAAGTGAATTGGGCTTGCCTTCATAGAAAAAACCCATCCTTTAGGAGAGGATAGGTTTTACTGTTTTGTTTGGCTGCCATCTGTCTCAAAAATAGCGGCTGCATCCTTGAAGCCGTTTTTAATGGTGTACCACAGCCATTCGAATGCTTTGTCAATTTCCTCAATTTCACCGGTAATAACGCCACTCGATGCCATGTATTGGCCATTCACAATCGTGACATTTCCTTGAAGCTCGCCTTCCACACGCAAATCGCCATTGCGTACGGTCAAGTCCCCGACTACGATCTGGCCTTCAGGAACCACCACTGTCTGGCCCTCTACCACTAAATCCGGCTGCTTGGTGAACGAAAATTGCTGATCATCGTTGAAGTTCGTAAATAATGCCGCACTCATCAATATGCAGAATAACGCTGCAGCTACCAGCATTGGATGTCTTCTGAACCACCGCTGAACACCTGCATGCTGTCTTTCTTTCGGCAGTCGTCCCATAGTTTTTTGGACAAAATCGGAAGGTGCCTGTATATGTGATGCACTTTGGACAAATGCAATGGTTTTGCTTAATGCCTGGTACTGCTTTCTACAATCACTGCAGCTTTCCAAGCATTCTTTCAATTGTCTTTCATCGCTTGGACTGATATCCCCATCCAGGTAATCGCCCATTAGATGGATCACGTTTTCCGGACACGCATTCATCATGCTCGCCTCCTACAAATTGCTCAATTGCTTGCGAAGAGCTTCTCGCCCTCGGTGTATACGTGTCTTCACCGTACCTAACGGCAAATCTAGGATTTCACTGATTTCTGCCAACGGCAATTCTTCAATATACTTTAATACAATAGCGGCACGGTACTTATCTGGCAAGCGGCTGATTTCGTACTGTACTCGCTCCTGAACTTCCATCCTCATCAACTCTTCTTCTGGAAGTTCATCATCATTGGCAACTTTCGAATACATGTTCAAGCCTTCCGTCCCGCGCACTTCAGCATCCAGGTGATAGTCCGGCTTTTTTTTGCGAATCCGGTCAATGCACAGATTAGTGGCGATGCGGTACAGCCATGTGGAAAATTTCCGATTCTGATCGAACGTGTGAATATTTACGTAAGCGCGCATAAAAGCTTCCTGAGCGATATCTTCCGCTTCCTGCTTGTTGCCAAGCATACGGTAGCAAATCTGAAACAGCTGATGCTGATAAAGCTCCACGATTTCGGCGAATGCGTTCTGATCGCCTTTTAAAACCTTAGCTATTCGTTTATTGACTAACGCATTCATGATCTCATTTCCCTCTGCCTATGCGGCTGTACTTTATATACGTGCATTGCATCTAAAAGTTTCAATTTTATTTTCTTATTCTATCGTATCAGACAATACCCAAATAAATCCAACTAATTTTTCAACAATTTTCATTTGGAAAATGTTCCTGTTTAATGGCATTAAAAAAAACAGGCTTTCGCCTGTCTTTGATTACATTAATTTTTCGCCGAATAAGGAACCAATCAATGCAACTGCTACGTCAGCTGTCCGATTTTTTTCATCAAGAATCGGGTTAACTTCCACAAATTCAGCAGAAGTAATGATGTCTGCATCAAACAGCATCTCCATCGCTAAATGACTTTCACGGTAGCTGATACCACCTGGAACCGGTGTACCAACGCCTGGCGTGTACATTGGATCGATGCCATCAAGATCCAGTGACAGATGGACTGCATCCGTCTTGCGCTCTTCTTTCAAATAGCGGATGGAATCTTCGATCACTGCATGCATGCCCATTTTGTCGATTTCGTGCATGCTGTAAACGCGGATCCCATGCTCTTTGATCAATTCACGCTCACCTGGGTCAACCGAACGCGCCCCGATGATAACAATATTTTCAGGCTTAACTTTCGGTGAATAACCACGGATATTCGTCAATTTTTCATGGCCGTGTCCAAAGCTTGCTGCAAGCGGCATGCCGTGGATATTTCCGGATGGTGAAGTATCGCTGGTGTTCATGTCTGCGTGTGCGTCATACCAAATGACGCCCAAGTTTTCATGACGCTCCGAAATTCCAGAAAGAGTACCGATAGCAATGCTATGATCGCCGCCTAACACCAACGGAAAATTGCCCGCTTCTGCCACTTCAAATACTTTATCACCAAGTGCTTCTGTCGCTTCCGTAATCGCTTTCAAATTACGCAGATTCGTTGATGTGTCAACGCTGCCATCTGCCTGGCCAATCTGGATATCCCCTTCATCCGAAACCGTATGACCCAGGTCTTCAATGCGGTCTACTACTCCGGCATAGCGGATGGCGCTTGGTCCCATGTCAACGCCACGGCGATTTTGACCGTGGTCCATTGGAACTCCGATAATAGAAATATTTAATTTATTCATTATTTTATACCCCCTTAGCAAGATAGATTCATTGTAACCGCTAAGGTCTCTTTGGCTCAACTGTACAAAATCAAGTATATTTATTCACTTTTTCCACAAGTTCTTTTTTCACTTTCGGCCAATCCTGATCAATAATTGAATAGACTACCGCATCTCTTGGCTTGCCGGTCGAGCGGATGCGTTCATTGCGCAATACTCCTTCTTTTACAGCCCCGATGCGCTCAATGGCCTTCTGTGAGAGGGTATTATCAGCATCCGTTTTGAATTGAACTCGGATCATGCCGCGCTCTTCGAAGCAATAACTCAGCAAAGCGAGTTTAACTGCCGTATTGACATGTGTTCGCTGAGCAGACTGTGCATAAAAAGTAGCACCAATCTCACAGCTTTTATGGGTCTCGTCAATTGCATATATGCGTGTCGTGCCGAGAATCTCGGCAGTCTCAGGGTTTTCCACCGCAAAAATAAGCACGTTCGATTGGTTCAGACCTGCTTCCAACCAAGTCACCATGCCTTCAAAATCCTCAACTTTATTGAGCATATATTCAAATATTTTTGGAGTATACAAAGCCCACAGCGCTTCAAAATCTTCTCTCTTTAATAAGCGCAAACGAATGCCATCCGATTCAATAATCATCCCGATCTCTCCTTTTTAAGTAAAATACACCGATTGGATGCGTCGTAAAAAATCTTCTTCAAGCACGCCCATGGTTTTCGTCAAAAAATAAGTGGAAACTACAGGCAAGGGAAACAAATCAAAATGCGCTTCCATCAATCTCCCTTCAACCAACTCCCGCCGAACCATCGATTTCGGCAAAAACGATGCCCCTAAACCTTCCTGGATAAATCGTTTGGCGATATGCGCTTGTGTCACTTTCATGGTCCGAATACCCGGTACACGAAATCTTAGCTTTCCTAACAGCTCTTCCCAGAAAACAGGATGATGGTGTGTAAACAAGACCGAGTCCCGCAATGTCTTCTCTACCGAAACGGCAGGGCCAGTCTCATCGTCATAGGCATCTCTAGGCAAAATGAACAGCAGCGGATCGTCATACACAATGTATTGAGCAATAGCTCGCCCGGTAGGCGGCAAGGCTGAAATCCCTGCAGATACTTGCTCGGATTCAACCAAAGCTTCGATATGCTCGGATTCTTCCACGCGGATCACCAATTCCACTTCTGGGTGTTCGCTTATAAACGATTTCAGCACATAGGGCAAAATCGTTTCCGCCATCAACGGGGAAATCGCCAAAATCCATTTTTTTCGGTAGCCTTGCGCAAACGAATGCACCTCCTCCACACTGGCATCCAGCTGTTCGAGCACCTGTGCAGCTCTCTTTTTAAAATGCCGCCCTTCCTCTGTCAGTGACACACGGTTATGACTGCGTTTGAACAAAAGGAGACCCAGACTTTCTTCCAACAAACGAATATGTACGGTGACGCTGGGTTGTGACATTATAAGGCGTTCTGAAGTCATCCTAAAATTCAAGGTTTCTGCAGCATCCACGAAAGTTCTTAACCACTGGACTTCCATAATCTCCCCCCCTCTTTCAATTACTATTCTTAATTGCTTCAATTATATATCTTTAATTTTTTTTATCAAACCAGGAGAGTAAACTAAAAGAAAAGGAGGAATTTTTATGTTTCAGCAAGGATTGAAAGGCGTAGTAGCTGTTCAAACAGCGATTGCTTCCGTAGATGGAGACCGAGGAGAACTGCGCTACCGAGGTCAATTGGTGGGAGACGTAATTCAAGGTAAGTCGTTTGATGAAACTGCCTATTTTCTCTGGTATGGTCAGTGGCCCGATGCTGAGCAATTAACAAACTTGCAACAGCAATTGATCAGCTACCGCGAACTGCCGGCGCACATTGTCGAAATCGCTCAGCTACTGCCGAAAGAAACGCCTTTGATGGACGCCATGCGGACACTGGTATCGGCATACACACACGCTGAATTCCAAGCTACATCTCCTGCCGAACAAGCCATTGCACTGACAGCTGCTTTGCCCGTGATGACAGCTGCTTTTTATCGGCTTCAAATTGGTCAAGAGCTTATCAGTCCAAGAGACGATTTCGGACACACTGAGAACTATTTATGGATGATCAATGGACAGGAACCAACCCGTGTACAGACCGAAGCTCTCGAAACCTATTTAAAGCTGACCATGGAGCACGGTATGAACGCTTCAACATTTGCAGCACGTGTCACCATCTCCACCGAGTCCGATCTCGTATCAGCCGTTGTTTCAGCAATTGGCACCATGAAAGGCCCGCTTCACGGTGGAGCTCCATCCGGTGTCATCGATTTGCTGGATAAAATGAAAACCGAAGATCGCATTGATGCAGTCATTACTGAAAAACTAGACCGCGGAGAGAAAATCATGGGCTTTGGCCACCGGGTCTACCGAACAGAAGATCCCCGGTCGGTCATACTCCGCGATAAGTGTTTCGAGCTGCAAGGGGAAGATCCATGGATCGATTTAGCGACCGTTGCCGAGAAGCACATTGTCAATCTCCTGAACGAGCGCAAACCCGGAAGAGCTCTTTATACAAATGTAGAATTCTATGCAGCAGCCATCATGCGGTCAATCGCGATGCCAACTCAGCTGTTCACTCCAACATTCAGCATTGCCCGGATTGTCGGATGGACTGCTCATGCGCTAGAGCAGCAAGACAATAACGTCATTTTCCGTCCCCAATCCGAATATATCGGGAGCTAAAGAAAAGCGCAAGTGCCCAACAGCAGCCACTCTAAAGGCGCGACTTCCTATCGCAATGGGTAGCTGGTTCGCATTCTGCGGACCAGCTACGGGCATAAGATGATCTGGCGAAGTAGCGTTTTTTCAGCGTCACAGTGTGAAAAGTAAAAGTGCCTGTCCAGTATATCTCGCACGTGAAAGTGGTATTTAATGAAGAAACTTCCACTTTGAGGTGACTCAGTTTTTAGTTGCTGTAAACAGTCCAGCTCTGACCGGTGCAAGACGGTATGGTGAAGTGGTATATCTTCCCGCACAGCGGGAGTGGCTTGCACTCGTCAAAGTTAGGCACTGCAACTGGATACGGCAGTCGTATAACCATCAGAATCTGGACAATACTTGTAGAGCTAAACATTATGGGACCTCAAACACTAAAAAAAACCCGCATCCAAATTAATGGATACGGGTTTTTTACACATGGATAGTACAAATACACATGGAACAATGGAGCCTAGGGGGCTCGAACCCCTGACCTCGTCACTGCCAGCGACGCGCTCTCCCAGCTGAGCTAAGGCCCCGCGCTGAACAGGCGCAAGGAAGTTGAAAAATGAGCCATGAAGGATTCGAACCTTCGACCCTCTGATTAAAAGTCAGATGCTCTACCAGCTGAGCTAATGGCTCATAGTAAAAATGGCTGGGGTACCTGGATTCGAACCAGGGCATGACGGGATCAAAACCCGTTGCCTTACCGCTTGGCTATACCCCAAACATAATAAAACTGGTGGTGGGGGGCAGATTCGAACTGCCGAACCCGAAGGAGCGGATTTACAGTCCGCCGCGTTTAGCCACTTCGCTACCCCACCATAATACACTTATCGAAAAAAATGGTGGAGGATGACGGGATCGAACCGCCGACCCTCTGCTTGTAAGGCAGATGCTCTCCCAGCTGAGCTAATCCTCCATGAAATTGGTGACCCCTACGGGATTCGAACCCGTGTTACCGCCGTGAAAGGGCGGTGTCTTAACCGCTTGACCAAGGGGCCATGATTAAAATAAACATGTTTAACTTTCCGCTAAGAAACTCCTAAAAGAAAACAAAAGCTTCCAACCGGATTCGAACCGGTGACCTCTTCCTTACCATGGAAGCACTCTACCTGCTGAGCTATGGAAGCAAGGTAAAAGAATCAGTAGGAACAAAAAAATAAACATAGAATAGCCCAGCGACGTCCTACTCTCACAGGGGGAAACCCCCAACTACCATCGGCGCAAAAGAGCTTAACTGCCGTGTTCGGGATGGGAACGGGTGTGGCCTCTTTGCCATCATCACTGGACTATTTGGTTTTGAAAGACAAGATTGATTATACCAATCTCACAGGTTTTTACAAGCTTTTTCATAAAAAAACTTTTCCTTATTCTTTCAAAACTGGATAAACGACATTGACCCATTGAAATTCCTTCATGATACATTATTTGGTTAAGTCCTCGATCGATTAGTATTCGTCAGCTGCACGTGTCGCCACGCTTCCACCTCGAACCTATCTACCTCATCGTCTTTGAGGGATCTTACTTGCTTGCGCAATGGGAAATCTCATCTTGAGGGGGGCTTCGTGCTTAGATGCTTTCAGCACTTATCCCGGCCACACATAGCTACCCAGCGATGCCCTTGGCAGAACAACTGGTACACCAGCGGTGTGTCCATCCCGGTCCTCTCGTACTAAGGACAGCTCCTCTCAAATTTCCTGCGCCCGCGACGGATAGGGACCGAACTGTCTCACGACGTTCTGAACCCAGCTCGCGTACCGCTTTAATGGGCGAACAGCCCAACCCTTGGGACCGACTACAGCCCCAGGATGCGATGAGCCGACATCGAGGTGCCAAACCTCCCCGTCGATGTGGACTCTTGGGGGAGATAAGCCTGTTATCCCCGGGGTAGCTTTTATCCGTTGAGCGATGGCCCTTCCATGCGGAACCACCGGATCACTAAGCCCGTCTTTCGACCCTGCTCGACCTGTACGTCTCGCAGTCAAGCTCCCTTCTGCCTTTACACTCTGCGAATGATTTCCAACCATTCTGAGGGAACCTTTGGGCGCCTCCGTTACTCTTTAGGAGGCGACCGCCCCAGTCAAACTGCCCGCCTGACACTGTCTCCCATCCCGATCAGGGATGTGGGTTAGAATTTCAATACAACCAGGGTAGTATCCCACCGACGCCTCCTCCGAAGCTGGCGCTCCGGGCTCTAAGGCTCCTACCTATCCTGTACAAGTTGCACCAAAATTCAATATCAGGCTACAGTAAAGCTCCACGGGGTCTTTCCGTCCTGTCGCGGGTAACCTGCATCTTCACAGGTACTATAATTTCACCGAGTCTCTCGTTGAGACAGTGCCCAGATCGTTACGCCTTTCGTGCGGGTCGGAACTTACCCGACAAGGAATTTCGCTACCTTAGGACCGTTATAGTTACGGCCGCCGTTTACTGGGGCTTCAGTTCGCACCTTCGCTTGCGCTAAGCACTCCCCTTAACCTTCCAGCACCGGGCAGGCGTCAGCCCCTATACGTCACCTTACGGTTTTGCAGAGACCTGTGTTTTTGCTAAACAGTCGCCTGGGCCTATTCACTGCGGCTCTCTCGGGCTATTCACCCTACCAGAGCACCCCTTCTCCCGAAGTTACGGGGTCATTTTGCCGAGTTCCTTAACGAGAGTTCACTCGCTCACCTTAGAATTCTCTTCTCGCCTACCTGTGTCGGTTTGCGGTACGGGCACCTCCCGCCTCGCTAGAGGCTTTTCTTGGCAGTGTGAAATCAGGGACTCTGAGGTAAACCTCTTGCCATCACAGCTCAACGTATCAGGAATGGGATTTGCCTCATTCCACGCCTCACTGCTTGGACGTGCACAACCAACGGCACGCTCTCCTTATCCTTCTGCGTCCCCCCATTGCTCAAACGGCGGGGAGGTGGTACAGGAATATCAACCTGTTGTCCATCGTCTACGCCTATCGGCCTCGACTTAGGTCCCGACTAACCCTGAGCGGACGAGCCTTCCTCAGGAAACCTTAGGCATTCGGTGGACGGGATTCTCACCCGTCTTTCGTTACTCATACCGGCATTCTCACTTCTAAGCGCTCCACCAGTCCTTCCGGTCTGACTTCAACGCCCTTAGAACGCTCTCCTACCACGGATCTCCGAAGAGATCCATCCACAGCTTCGGTAATCCGTTTAGCCCCGGTACATTTTCGGCGCAGTGTCACTCGACCAGTGAGCTATTACGCACTCTTTAAATGATGGCTGCTTCTAAGCCAACATCCTGGTTGTCTAAGCAACGCCACATCCTTTTCCACTTAACGGATATTTGGGGACCTTAGCTGGTGGTCTGGGCTGTTTCCCTCTTGACTACGGATCTTATCACTCGCAGTCTGACTCCCAAGCATAAATCACTGGCATTCGGAGTTTGTCTGAATTCGGTAACCCGGGATGGGCCCCTAGTCCAAACAGTGCTCTACCTCCAGGATTCTCTATCTTGAGGCTAGCCCTAAAGCTATTTCGGAGAGAACCAGCTATCTCCAGGTTCGATTGGAATTTCTCCGCTACCCACACCTCATCCCCGCACTTTTCAACGTGCGTGGGTTCGGGCCTCCAGTAAGTGTTACCTTACCTTCACCCTGGACATGGGTAGATCACCTGGTTTCGGGTCTACAACTGCATACTCTGTCGCCCTATTCAGACTCGCTTTCGCTGCGGCTCCGCCTTCTCAGCTTAACCTTGCATGCAATCGTAACTCGCCGGTTCATTCTACAAAAGGCACGCCATCACCCATTAACGGGCTTTGACTACTTGTAGGCACACGGTTTCAGGATCTATTTCACTCCCCTTCCGGGGTGCTTTTCACCTTTCCCTCACGGTACTGGTTCACTATCGGTCACTAGGAAGTATTTAGCCTTGGGAGATGGTCCTCCCGGATTCCGACGGAATTTCACGTGTTCCGCCGTACTCAGGATCCACTCTGGAGGGGCAGGGTTTTCGGCTACGGGGCTATTACCCGCTGTGGCGGACCGTTCCAGGTCGCTTCGCCTAATCCTGCCTTTTGTAACTCCGTATAGAGTGTCCTACAACCCCAAGAGGCAAGCCTCTTGGTTTGGGCTGATCCCGTTTCGCTCGCCGCTACTCAGGGAATCGCATTTGCTTTCTCTTCCTCCAGGTACTTAGATGTTTCAGTTCCCTGGGTCTGCCTTCTCATGTGCTATCAATTCACACATGGATACTGCCCAATTAAAGACAGTGGGTTCCCCCATTCGGAAATCTCCGGATCACAGCTCACTTACAGCTCCCCGAAGCATATCGGTGTTAGTGCCGTCCTTCTTCGGCTCCTAGTGCCAAGGCATCCACCGTGCGCCCTTTCTAACTTAACCAATGGTTAATTAAAAAGTTGTGGCACCAAGTGCCACGCGTACATGAATTGCTTCATTTTTGTTTCAATGTCGTTTTATCCAGTTTTCAAAGAACAAGATTGAAAGTCACAAAAAAAGGCGTTGCCGCCTGAAGGTGAACCTTCAAAACTGAACGCAAAACGTCAACCCCGAGAAAACCTCGGTTCCGAATTTATCCTTAGAAAGGAGGTGATCCAGCCGCACCTTCCGATACGGCTACCTTGTTACGACTTCACCCCAATCATCCGTCCCACCTTCGGCGGCTGGCTCCACAAGGGTTACCTCACCGACTTCGGGTGTTACAAACTCTCGTGGTGTGACGGGCGGTGTGTACAAGGCCCGGGAACGTATTCACCGTGGCATGCTGATCCACGATTACTAGCGATTCCGGCTTCATGCAGGCGAGTTGCAGCCTGCAATCCGAACTGAGAACGGTTTTCTGGGATTGGCTTGCCCTCGCGGGGTTGCAGCCCTTTGTACCGTCCATTGTAGCACGTGTGTAGCCCAGGTCATAAGGGGCATGATGATTTGACGTCATCCCCACCTTCCTCCGGTTTGTCACCGGCAGTCACCTTAGAGTGCCCAACTGAATGCTGGCAACTAAGATCAAGGGTTGCGCTCGTTGCGGGACTTAACCCAACATCTCACGACACGAGCTGACGACAACCATGCACCACCTGTCACCGCTGTCCCCGAAGGGAAAGGCGTATCTCTACACCGGGCAGCGGGATGTCAAGACCTGGTAAGGTTCTTCGCGTTGCTTCGAATTAAACCACATGCTCCACCGCTTGTGCGGGCCCCCGTCAATTCCTTTGAGTTTCAGCCTTGCGGCCGTACTCCCCAGGCGGAGTGCTTAATGCGTTAGCTGCAGCACTAAGGGGCGGAAACCCCCTAACACTTAGCACTCATCGTTTACGGCGTGGACTACCAGGGTATCTAATCCTGTTTGCTCCCCACGCTTTCGCGCCTCAGCGTCAGTTACAGACCAGAAAGTCGCCTTCGCCACTGGTGTTCCTCCACATCTCTACGCATTTCACCGCTACACATGGAATTCCACTTTCCTCTTCTGCACTCAAGTTCTCCAGTTTCCAATGACCCTCCACGGTTGAGCCGTGGGCTTTCACATCAGACTTAAAGAACCGCCTGCGCGCGCTTTACGCCCAATAATTCCGGACAACGCTTGCCACCTACGTATTACCGCGGCTGCTGGCACGTAGTTAGCCGTGGCTTTCTGGTGAGGTACCGTCAAGGTACCAGTAGTTAGTTGGTACTTGTTCTTCCCTCACAACAGAGTTTTACGATCCGAAAACCTTCGTCACTCACGCGGCGTTGCTCCGTCAGACTTTCGTCCATTGCGGAAGATTCCCTACTGCTGCCTCCCGTAGGAGTCTGGGCCGTGTCTCAGTCCCAGTGTGGCCGATCACCCTCTCAGGTCGGCTACGCATCGTCGCCTTGGTAGGCCATTACCCCACCAACTAGCTAATGCGCCGCGGGCCCATCCTGCAGTGACAGCGAGATGCCGTCTTTCCGTGCCGCCTCAGGAGAGGCGACAAACTATTCGGTATTAGCACCGGTTTCCCGGAGTTATCCCGATCTGCAGGGCAGGTTGCCCACGTGTTACTCACCCGTCCGCCGCTAAACCAGAAGGAGCAAGCTCCTCTGGTTCCGCTCGACTTGCATGTATTAGGCACGCCGCCAGCGTTCGTCCTGAGCCAGGATCAAACTCTCCATTATAGAGAACATTTGACTGCTCTAGTTGTTGCTGGCACCATCCGAAGATGGCTTGATCTGCACAAAGCTGATCAGTAAGTTGTAGTCACGAACACCGAGTAGATGAACAACTCTGCTCCAGTTGCCGGTGGCAACCTTCGCAAAAGCCGTTCTCGCACCGAAGTGCTCGTGACGTCTTTCGTTGACGTTTTGCTGTTCAGTTTTCAAGGTTCAGTTTGTTTGCCGCCGTTTCGTTTATGTTGTTCGTTGTTGCTTGGCGACTTTTACTATATTAAAGCATGTTTATATTCCTGTCAACACTTTCGTGAAAGTTTTTCTTAAAACGCTTTTTCCCTGCTGTATTCTCCGTTACTCCAGCTTCACCAACTCCCCCCGTCTTACAGCCACTAGCTCTCTTTTGCTATCCAACCATTTTTCCAAAAAAAACAAAAAAAGCTGTATAAGTTGAATTAAAGAAATAGCTTTTCCAACTCAACGAGGTAGGAAACCGAAGAAATCGCTCCAGACGGATGCTTTGGGCCCACAGGATGTGGCTCATGAAACTGGCACGACAGGACGTCGTCGCAAGCTCCTGCGAGGTCTCTTGGATGTCCCTTCATGCTCCAGCAGGAAAGTCATTGAACGAAAGGAGTTCGGGCAATGGCTTTGCGATGAAGCTAGCATAGCGATGCAGAAGCACATCTTCGCCGTCTTACGCTCTTTCTTCTAAGCATCCTTTAGTAACAAGTCATCAAGATACGGAGCAAACCAGCGGAGACTCCTATGAGAACAGCGCAAGTGACATGGAAAGAACTCCACTCGGACAGCCCGAGTTCGTTCGACGCAAGCTCTTGGCAGCTGATTTGCGGAACATTAACAGACCGGAATCATTAATTCAACATATATAGTTGTAAAATGAAGGGCAACCGCTAACTTCCCAGAAAAACAGGAAAGGCTAAAGATTAACCGCTTTTAACCGCGCACGATTAAGTCGACGAATCATAATCGATACGGAGGTTTATCTAGGGTCCAAACACAATCTCCCACTTTAAAACGCTCATTTGAACATCTGAACCCTTTCCAGCGCGGTCACGTCGCAACTCATCAAACAAGGGAAATCCAACAGGCCATTTGTGATCGACGCACGATCTGCCGGGAGCTGAAACGTGGCACAGTAACGCAAATGAAGACGGGAAAAAAGATGTTTGAAGCCTGTTTACCGGTATTTGTGGAAAACCGTTTAGTCCAGTTTGGCGTTTACACCCCCTTTCCTGAAACTGCTCAGGCAAAATAAAACGAGAACCACAAAACCTACGGTGCCAAAACAACTTGGATAATGCTATCAAATTCATTCAATTTGCCAAAAAGAAGATTCCTGAAGACAACTGGTCACCGGACGCCGTCTCAGGTTTCACTGGCCAAAAAGAGCTTTCAGCGACGCCAAAGTTTGCATAAAAACGTTCTACAACTCCATCGAGCTGTTATACATCAAGTTCAAGAACATCGATCTTCCCTTGAAAATCTGCCTCAATACAAAGAAGGGACGAATCTACGTGAACAAACGCATCTTGGAGCGAAGCATCGAAGAGCGCTCGACTGCCATTAATCAAAGGACAGAATTCGGCCATCGGGAAACCGATACCGTCGCCGGCAAGAAAAACTTGGACGAAGCCTTGATGACGCTGACTGAACGAAAGACTTATCAGGGAATCACCAAGCGAATCGATGGCACGGACAGTGAATCCGGCACACAAGCCCTCTACGTTCGTCTACGCATTCAAGGCCATCACTTCCGACAACGGATCTCAGTTCGCCAACCTCGCCATAGCGGTCGACTCCTAAGAGACAGAAATTTTCTTCACGTATCTGGACCGCCTGCAGACACGGAACGAATGAGGGCCACAACGAACCCATCCGCCGCTTCCTCCCGAAAGGAAAAGCGATCCGATCTGCGGCAGAGGAAACCATCCGTTACGCAGAGAACGGGTGCAACCGTCTGCCGCGAAAGATTCTCGGGTACCGAATACCAAAAGTGTGCTTCTTAGAAGAACTCGACACTATCGCCTGAACCACGGTTTAATGGGTTTTCATGTTTTGTTGCATTTAATATTGCAATTTAGGAAAACAAAAAACCGTTCATCCGCCGGAACAAAACTAGCAGATGAACGGTTTTTATTTTTTGGAAGCTGTCTGTGCCTCCGCTTTTCTTGCGGCGCGCCGCTCTTCCAATTTCTGTCGGTCAATATCTGATTGTGCGTTGTATTTCGGCAATACCAATAGCTGATAAGCATTCACTGCCAAGAACGGGAACAGCAATAAAGTTACCCAGCTGTCGATATTCCCCTCTTCCACCATCAATGCAGGCAACCATTCCACCGTCGTGATAACGATCATGAAGAACAATGCAGAAATAAATGTATCCTTATTGGTCCATTTCGCTTTGAAGTATGCCGTCACAACTCCGGTAACAATCAGAATGGTCAATAGTATGCCATATAGCCAGACCTGTTCAGTCGTTTCTGCGTTTGGTGCAAAACGGAATAAAATCAAATCGGTAATGACCACTCCGATGATCAACAGCTGAACCCAGTTCCATAATCGCAATGTCCGGAAGATATTCATCCCGATCTGATGCACCGTTAAGTAGGCAAAGAAACACAATTGGCTGATGATGCTCATCGTCAAGCCGACAATGACCAGCCACACAAATCCTGCGAGAAACTCGCCCCATTGACCTGCGTTAAACGGTTGTGAAAATATATCATCCCAGCGAACGAATAAACCGAGCACACCGGTTACCGCTCCACCAATTAAAAGAGCTTTCAAGAAAAACTTAACCCAATTTCGTATTGTCAATTGAATGCCTCCGTTATTTAAAGTCCTCTTAAGATTGTACCAACCGTCTATTGAAAAATCCATTCGCCATACGCGGTAGATTGTGAACAAAGCTTGAAAGTCGTAGCTTTGTTACTGAATCGCCATATCCTATTGTTAATCACAAAAAATAAAAGCCCGAAAACCAGTTAAGGCTTCCGGGCTGCTCAAGCTTTTATTTTTTATCGGCAAACTGTTTAAGCACTTGCTGTGCGATATCTTCGTAAATTTTCCCTGTCGGATGGTTCTCGAGATAAACGGATGGAGCGAAGTCTTCTTCGTTCCAATCTGGCTGACCCAATGGAATCTGTCCAAGAAGCGGCGTCTGCAATTCTTCTGCAAGCTTTGGGCCGCCGCCTTGTCCGAATAGGTATTCTTTCTTGCCGGTCTCTTTGCTTTCAAACCAAGACATGTTTTCAATGACACCCAATACTTCGTGATCTGTCTGAAGTGCCATTGCCCCTGCACGTGCTGCGACAAACGCTGCAGTCGGGTGAGGTGTCGTAATAACGATTTCCTTGGAAGCCGGAAGCATTTGGTGGATGTCGAGTGCGACGTCACCGGTGCCAGGCGGCAGATCCAATAGAAGGTAATCTAAATCTCCCCACTCTACATCGCGGAAAAATTGGTCAAGTACTTTGCCGAGCATCGGGCCACGCCATACGACTGGCATATTGTCTTCCACGAAAAAGCCCATGGAAATGACTTTCACACCGAAACGTTCAACCGGAATGATCGTTTGACCGCGAACGACGGGCGATTTGTCGATGCCCATCATATCCGGCACGCTGAATCCATAGATATCCGCATCGATCAACCCAACTTTTTTGCCCAGACGCGCTAATGCAATCGCCAAGTTGACAGACACTGTCGATTTACCAACGCCGCCTTTACCGCTGGCAATTGAAATAAATTCAACTTTGTTCAGTGGAGACAATAAATCCTGTGCTTCTGATTCATTGGCGGTCCCGCGGAACTGGGCCAGCGCCTCGGGTGGAAGCTCTTCGAAACGGATGCCGACAGAGCCAGCTCCCCCTTCTTTTAATACATCGACCACTTTCATCTGAAGCTGCATTTGTTCAGGTGTATTGGTTTTGGCGATCGCCAATTTGACACTGACATGCTTTTTTTCTTCTTTGATCGTGACAGACGTGATGCCGTTCGTTTCAGTCAACGATCTATGTAAAAACGGATCTTCTAACGTTCCGAGTAATTCGCGCACTTGTACTTCAGTTAACATATCGAAACACTCCCCATCAATTTTGCTCACCATAAAGTATAGCACAGCAAACTCTATTTTAAATCTATTCGGTCTTGTAGAGAAAACGGAAACAGCCACTCAGTTCCGATAGGTATAAAAGATTCGGCAAAGCGGCATTTTTCAACAAACTGGCGAGGCGCCGCAGAATCCAACTTACGAATCCAGCTTCAGCATATCGTTTTCATCGTACGTAAAGTCCGGACCCCACGCTACTTCCCAATAGTAGCCGTCAGGATCTGTGAAGTAACCTGAATATCCTCCCCAAAAAACATTTTTTGGTTCTTTGACGATTTTCCCTCCAGCTGCTTTTGCAAGGGCAACTACTCTATCCACTGTATATGGTAACTTAAAACTGAGCCACCAAAGCAATTGAAAACTGAGCCACTTCTGTAGGAAAATAAACCCTAGCATGATTGTTAGGGGGAAACAGGAGTGATTACATTGAACAAGAAGCAACAGGTGATTCAGCTGCATCTTCAAGATGTCAGCCAAAGACAAATATCCACAGAAGTGAAGGTCTCGAGAAACACCGTTTCAAAATACATCGAAGCTTTTGAGAAGAGCAAGGCAACCGATGTCCGTAACCTGCCGGTTACAGAGGATATCTTATCGGCTCCCTCCTACAAGAAAAGGGATGGGGTAAAACGCAAAATGACAGAGGAGATTATAGACAGGCTCAGAGGATTCATTCAAGACAATGAATGGAAACGCAAAAACAACATGAGCAAGCAACAAATGAAAAAGATTGATATGTATGAAAAACTGCAAGAAGAAGGATATGACATCGGCTATACGACGGTTCGGAATTTCGTCAATATCGAGGAGATGCGAGCGAAAGAGGTTTTTATTCGGCAACGCTATTCAGCAGCTTGGGAAGTAGAATTTGATTGGGGAGAAGTAAAACTAGTAATTGATGGGAAACAGAAATCCTATTCCTTAGCGGTTTTCACCTTGGCTTACAGCAATTACCGATTTGCGCTGCTTTATGAATCCGAGACGATGATCTGTGTGCAGGATGCCCATACCAAGCTGATTGACCACTTAGGTTTCGTCCCATCTGTTTTCACTTACGACAATATGCGAACCGTGGTGAAATCGTTTGTCGGAACAGACCGGAAGATCACGGATGGAATGATCAACCTCTCCAATTATTACGGATTCCGGATACGGCTCTGCGAGCCAAGAAAAGGAAACCAGAAAGGACACGTAGAACGGAGTGTCGAGGTTGTCCGCAGAAAAGCATTTTCATATGATATTGCGTTCGCTTCCCTGGAAGACGTCCGGAAACGTCTAAGCCAAACGATTCAATCGCTCAATAAACGAATCCACCACGAAAAGAAGATCGCTCATGTGGAATTGAAAGAGCAAGAAAAAGCAACAGCTACTCAAGAGTCGCTCCCTCTGCCATTCGATGTTTCGGAAGTCTTGGAATGTCGGGTAGATAAATACAGCACCGTCATGATTAAACAAAATCGGTACTCCGTACCCGAGGGCAATGTAGGCGCATGGATCCGTGCCAAGGTCAGCGCAGATGCAGTCCGGCTCTTTATTAAAGGCGAACTCGTTGCAGAACATCGGAGAAATTGGGGTGTCCATCAATGGGAAATGAATCTCTATCACTACATAAAAACCTTCACAAAGAAAAAAGGCGCTTTAGCTCAAAGTGAATGTTTGAGCCAAGCACCAAATCAAATTAAAAAACTCTTCGAAAACCATTATATCGGAAAAGAGAGAGATTTTCTAGAGCTACTCCTCTATGTACGAGAGAAAAATCAGTTGGATAACGTGATGACCGCTGCACGACAGATTGAGATAAAAGGTCTCGGTGAAATTACGACCGAAAAGCTAATTTTTCTGAGCGAACAAACAGATTTAGTACCTACGGTACCTCTACAAAAAGATGAGACAGTCGAACAGGCGCTTCAAAACATCCAAGCCTTTTCAGCGATGTTCAAACAAGTCGATGAAGGAGTGCTTGAACATGGATAAAAAGCAACAAGTCATTGATATGTGCAAAGAATTACGACTCCCGGGGATCCGTGAGTTGGTTGAAGAAGATGAAGGATTTGAAGAAACGACAGCTGCAATCGAGCTGTTATATACAGTATTAACAAAAGAAAAGAAAGACCGTTGGATCCGATCGAAATCAACACGGATCCGCCGTGCCAACTTTCCGGAGAAGAAACTGCTTGAGGAGATTGAGATCCAAGCGCTGCCCACAGATGCGCAACAAAAACTGCCCAACTTACAGACGCTTGATTTCATTAAAGCTGGGCAGAATGTGATTCTGACCGGTTCCCCTGGCACCGGCAAGAGCCACTTGGCTATCGGCTTAGGAGTAGAAGCCTGTTTGGCTGGTTACAAGGTATATTTTGCGAGTGTCTCTTCCTTAATCAATCAATTGAAAGAAAGTAGGTCCGAACGGACCTTGCGCTCTTTCGAATTGCGCTTTGAGAAGTACGACCTTGTCATCATTGACGAATTGGGCTACATTTCCTTCGATAAAGAAGGCGCTGAATTACTCTTTACGCATTTATCTTTGCGTGCAGGGCGATCCTCGACCATTATCACAAGTAATCTATCGTTTGCGAAATGGGAGGAAGTGTTTCATGACCCCATTTTGACTGCAGCATTGACGGATCGGCTGACGCACAAATCACATGTAGTGAATATGGTAGGTCCTTCTTATCGAATGAGAGAAACGAAAAAATGGCTCGAAAACAACCATTCATAAGTGGCTCAAAATTAAATTGCGTTGTGGCTCAATTTTCATTTGCGAAATACAATCCACCTCTTCCTTGGACTTTGCGTTATACGCTAAAGTGATACCTGAAAATCCACTGCCACTCGGTGGATTGTTCTCGTCGATATCTTTTGCCAATTCCTCCAATGGATACAGTTCCAGTTTCGTACCAGAACAATTAAAAAATACAATTTCAGGATGGTCCCCTTTTTCTGCAGTCTCAAAGCCAAGTCCATCTCTATAAAACTTAGTAGACGTTTTCATATCTTTAACACCCAGGCAAATCAAATTGATTCGGTTCACTTCTACCTCACCTCCTTTAGTTTCTTCTATTCTACCTGTTTAAGTCTCTAGTTAAACACAAAAAAGCACTCTCCGAATTTCTTCGGAAAGTGCTTTGTAAACGAAAATCGAAATTAACGTTTTGAGAACTGAGGTGCACGACGTGCTGATTTAAGACCTGGTTTCTTACGTTCTTTCATACGTGGGTCACGTGTTAACAACCCAGCAGATTTCAACGCTGGACGGAATGCAGGATCTACAGTAAGTAGAGCACGTGCGATACCGTGACGGATTGCTCCGGCTTGGCCTGTGAATCCACCGCCGTTTACGTTTACAAGGACATCGTAGCTTCCGAGAGTATCCGTAGCAACTAGTGGCTGCTTGATGATTTGTTGTAATGTTTCGTAAGGAACGTAGTCCGCTACGTCACGCTTGTTAATTGTAATTGTGCCGTCACCCGGTACTAACCGTACGCGAGCTGTTGAGTTTTTACGACGACCTGTCCCAATATATTGAACTTGTGCCAAAGGTGTATCCTCCTCTTATTTACTAATAATTATCCGCGAAGCTGGTAATTTTCTGGTGTTTGCGCTTGGTGGTTGTGTTCTGGGCCAGCATAGACATGCAGCTTTTTGAACGTTTGACGTCCTAAAGAGTTTTTCGGAAGCATCCCTTTAATAGCCATTTCAAGCATTTTAGTTGGGTATTTCGTGCGCATTTCAAGTGCAGTACGCTGTTTCAGTCCACCCGTGTATTGTGTGTGACGGTAGTAGATCTTGTCAGTAAGTTTTTTACCTGTAAGGTGAATCTTTTCAGCGTTGATGATAATCACGTGATCACCAGTGTCAACGTTTGGTGTGAATGTTGGCTTGTATTTCCCGCGTAGGATTGAAGCGACTTCAGAAGCTAAACGTCCAAGAGTTTGCCCTTCTGCATCGACAACCAACCATTTACGCTCTACTTCGTGACCCTTAGCCATGAATGTTGTACGCATGTATATTGTCCTCCTAATAAATCGTCTCTTTTTAAGTTCTTTTACAGTGTTCCGCTGTTCCGTTTTTTCGTTATCCCTAAACACAAATAACCTTCCGGGGCATATCGTGGGGGTAATGAAAATACCATACATCATGTTATAACGGAAGCGCTAAAAAGTCAAGAGGTTTTCTAAAAACACCAGGAAAAGTTGCTTCAGCTCCTATACGTCACACTTTCCAAGTAAAGACCATGTGCCGCCGCTGTTTTTCCAGCAGCGTCTCGATTAGCCGCAGCTACAATCCCACTGAGCTCTCCGGCCTTTCTTTTGCCGATGCCGACCTCTGTTAAAGTTCCTGCTATGATGCGAACCATGTTGTATAAAAATCCGGAACCTTCGATGATCATGTGCAATTCATTGCCATGCTCTTCAAAATCCAGACGCTGAATGGTCCTCACTTTATCAATCACCGCTGTATTCGCCGCACAAAAACTGGAGAAATCATGGGTACCGATCAAGGCCCGCGCCGCTGTTCTCATGGCTTCTATATCAAGTGGCTGCTTGACATGCACCATGTGATTGCGTGTGAACGGACTGATAATTCCGCTGCAATCCCACTTATAGCGGTAAGTCTTGCCAGTTGTATGGTAGCGCGCGTGAAAAGATGCATCCACTTCTTCAATCGAGCTGACACGGATGTCTTCCGGCAACAGCACGTTCAGAGCCTTTAACCAACCGCTCACAGGAATGGAAAATTCCGTATCAAAATGAATAACCTGTCCTGTAGCATGAACTTTGGCATCGGTCCGCCCGCTCGCCACCACTTGGACCACTTCGCCTTTATGAATGGTTTTCAGCACTTTCATTAATTCCAGTTGAACCGTGCGTGTTTCCGGCTGCACCTGATAGCCTGCAAATCCGGAACCGTCATATGCAATGGTCGCTTTTAATCGTTTCATAATTTCTCTCCTTATACCCGGAAATACCAAAGCATTCCCGCAAGCCCTGCCAGTACCAGCAAACTCAGACTGTCGATAAAACGCCAATCGAGCTGGCGATATCGCGTTCTGCCTTCGCCTCCCCGGTAGCCGCGGACTTCCATCGCTGTAGCCAAATCCTCTGCCCGTTTAAAGGCACTGACGAACAATGGAATCAGTAAGGGCACAACGGCCTTGACACGCTCTTTAATCGGCCCTGAGCCAATGTCTGAGCCTCTAGCCATCTGCGCCTTAAGAATTTTCCCAGTCTCGTCCATCAAGGTCGGGATAAACCGTAAAGAAATAGACATCATCAATGCCAATTCATGAACCGGCAACTTGACCCGCTTAAATGGACCAAGCAACACTTCAATACCATCGGTGATGGAAATCGGTGAAGTTGTCAATGTCAGAATACTAGTAATAAACACCAGTACCAGAAAACGAATTGAAATAAATATCCCTTGCCGCAAACCTTCCTCATAAATTTCAATAAAGCCGAAATTCAGTAATAAATCGCCTTCTCGCGTAAAGAAAATATGCAGCAAAAAGGTGAAAATCAATAAAATAAAGACCGGTTTCAAGCCATTTATCAAGAAATATAGACGAATCTTGGACAGAAAGACCACCAACAAAGTGAATCCCAACAAAATGCCATAAGTTACTGCGCTATTGGCAATAAATACAATGGCAATAAAAACGAAAACAAATGAAATCTTCGCTCGTGGATCCATTCGGTGAATGATGGAATTTCCAGGAATAAAGCGTCCAAAAATCATTTTCTCCATCATTCGGAATCACGTCCTTCCGATACGGCAAGTGCAATGTTCTTGGCCAACGCTTCTTCCGTCATTGAAATAGCACCAAGTTTAATGCCGGCTTTGTCTTCGAACTTTCGCTGCAAGCGAATTGTCCGCGGCGGTTCTAAGCTATAATCCCGAAGTTGCTCTTCATTTGAAAAGATTTTTTCAGGCTCTCCAGTGACCACACAACGCCCTTTATGCATAATAGCAACACTGTCTGCGTAACGCGCCGCATCTTCCATGCTGTGAGTTACTAGAACCGTCGTTAGGCCTTTCTGGATATGCAACTGATGGAACAGGTCCATTATTTCACGTCGGCCTCGTGGATCAAGTCCAGCGGTCGGTTCATCCAGCACTAACACATCCGGTTCCATCGCTAGCACGCCAGCAATTGCGACGCGGCGCATTTGTCCACCTGACAAATCAAACGGAGACTTCGTTAATACCTCAGAAGGCAATCCAAGCTGTTCGACCAATTCATGCGCCCTACGACTCGCTTCTTCTTCCGTCACTCCATAATTCAGAGGACCGAACATAATGTCTTTTAAGACGGTTTCATCAAATAGCTGCTGCTCAGGAAATTGAAAGACAATACCTACCTGTCGACGGACATCTCGTAAATTTTTTGCCTTTACTCCAGCTTCGATTTTACGCTCCCCAATTGTGACTGATCCTTCAGTTGGCTTTAGCAAAGCATTAAGATGCTGGAGAACTGTTGATTTACCAGACCCGGTATGACCAATGATGGCCGTATAGGAACCGGAGGGAATATGCAGCGACACATCTGTCAATGCCCGTTTTTCAAACGGCGTGTCTTTTGCGTAACTGTATCCTACTTCCCGGAGTAAAATGTCCATAGTTCATCCACCAATTCGTCTTCTGTCATATGTTCTCCTTGCAGAGCCACTCCGGCTTCCTGCAGCAAATGCGTCATGCGCATCGCAAACGGCAAGTCTAGACCTAAAGTCGTCAATTCATTACCGGAAAGAAACACCTCTTTTGGCGTCCCTTCTAATTGCTTATGTCCTGCGTTCATTACAAGAATGCGGTCAGCCAATGCTGCTTCTTCCAAGTCATGCGTAATAGATATAACCGTCAAACCTGTTGCTTCACGAAGTTCACGAATCGTCTCGATGACTTCCATACGCCCTTGAGGATCGAGCATAGAAGTTGCTTCGTCCAAAATTAGCAGACGTGGACGTAATGCAAGAGCACCGGCAATCGCTACCCTTTGTTTTTGTCCACCTGATAAATGGTGAGGTTCATGATCGAGATAAGCTTCCATCTTCACTTGATGCAAAGCTTCTTTGACACGAACCACCATTTCTTCATGCGGCACACCGTTATTCTCCAGCGCAAAAGCTACATCGTCCTGTACCGTCGCCCCGACAAACTGATTGTCTGGGTTCTGGAAGACCATCCCGATCTCGGAACGGATATCCCACAGACTTTCTTCAGCCATCAGTTTGCCCATCGCCGACACTTTGCCAGTTTGCGGAAACAATAAACCATTCATCAACTTGGCAATAGTCGATTTTCCTGAGCCATTATGGCCCACCAAAGCTATCCATTCGCCGTCCTGAATCGAGAACGTTAAATCCTGCACAGCTGGTTTCACCGACTCGTCTTCTTGCGCATATGTAAATGTCACATTTTCAAATGACAATATAATCGAATTCATCTCAGCTAACCTCCTCTAACACTTGCTTCGCTCATCTCTACTCTACTGGGTTTCAACAGCGTTTGTAAAACCTAAAATAAATAAAAAAAGCGCGCACCTCATTCAGAGAAATGCGCTTTTCTGTCTCTATGGCTTCCCCGGTTGCTTAAGCCAGGGTTGAATGAGGTGCGTAGAGCTAGACGAGACGCCGCCTTTCGGCTCGCTCATCATAACACTCAGCTTTTCATATTGTCGTATAAATCATAATGCTAAAAGAAGAGGGCTGTTGACCCCCTTCAATTGATTAAACCAATTCGATAATTACGATAGGTGCGCCATCTCCGCGACGAGGCCCCATTTTCATAATACGTGTATAGCCGCCTTGACGTTCAGCGTAACGTGGTGCAACATCATCAAACAATTTCTGCAAAGCATAAGTTGTTGTTTCGTTGCCTTCAGCGTCTGCAGTTGTTACCAACTCACGGCGCATCCATGCTGCTGCTTTACGACGAGCGTGAATATCTCCACGTTTACCAAGCGTAATCATTTTTTCT
Source organism: Planococcus antarcticus DSM 14505 (assembly GCF_001687565.2). Lineage (NCBI taxonomy): Bacteria > Bacillati > Bacillota > Bacilli > Caryophanales > Caryophanaceae > Planococcus > Planococcus antarcticus. The sequence continues at coordinate 160,322 of NZ_CP016534.2, read as the reverse complement.
ACAGTCGAACGCACTTCTTTCGCACGAGCTTCAGTCGTTTGAATGCGTTCATGTACGATTAAGTCTGTTGTAAGGTCACGTAATAATGCCTTACGTTGAGAACTTGTACGTTGAAGCTTTCTCATTGAAGTTTCCCTCCTTTGTTGAATAGTTCGGATCCGATCTCATCACTCAGTCTTCTTTACGAAGGCCAAGTCCTAAATCTTCCAACTTCACTTTAACTTCTTCAAGTGATTTGCGTCCGAGGTTGCGTACTTTCATCATGTCGTCTTCCGACTTGCTTGCCAGTTCGTGTACCGTGTTGATACCCGCACGTTTTAAGCAGTTGTAAGATCGAACCGAAAGATCAAGTTCTTCGATAGTCATCTCTAATACTTTTTCTTTCTGGTCTTCTTCTTTTTCAACCATGATTTCAGCCGTTTGTGCCTCATCTGTTAATCCTACGAAGATATTTAAATGCTCAGTAAAAATCTTTGCTCCAAGTGCAATTGCCTCTTTTGGACCAATGCTGCCATCTGTCCAAACATCAAGAGATAATTTGTCGAAATGAGCCAGTTGACCCACACGAGTGTTTTCTACTTGGAAGTTAACACGTGAAACTGGAGTGTAAATAGAGTCAATCGGGATAACGCCGATCGGAAGATCTTCACGTTTGTTCTGATCTGCACGGGCATATCCACGGCCTCTGTTCGCATACATGCGCATACGCAAATGGCCATTTTTAGCAATTGTTCCAATATATAGATCCGGATTCAGAATTTCCACGTCACTGTCGTGCGTGATATCTGCAGCCGTAACCGTTCCATCACCTTTTACATCAATTTCAATGACTTTTTCTTCGTCAGAGTAAATTTTCAAAGCCAGCTTCTTGATATTCAGAATGATGGTTGCTACATCTTCTTCTACACCTTCAACAGTGGAGAATTCATGCAGAACGCCATCAATTTGAATAGAAGTAACAGCTGCGCCAGGTAAAGATGAAAGTAAGATTCGACGTAAGGAGTTTCCTAAAGTGGTTCCATATCCACGCTCAAGAGGTTCAACAACAAATTTACCAAATTTGGCATTGCTGTCGATCTCAACCGTTTCAATCTTTGGTTTTTCTATTTCGAGCATTCATTTTACCCTCCTTCAAAACGTCGGTTTTTTTTCGCTTCATCAAGAATTCCATAGTCACAGACTTTCGCTACGATTTAGAACCCATCCAGTAAGTCGTGATGTTCAAAAATCCTATTCAGATTAACGATTATACTCGACGACGTTTTGGCGGACGGCAACCGTTATGAGGTACAGGAGTTACATCTTTGATCGCTGTAACTTCTAATCCAGCAGCTTGAAGTGCACGAATTGCAGCTTCACGACCTGAACCAGGACCTTTAACTGTAACTTCTAGAGTTTTAAGACCGTGTTCGATTGATGTCTTAGCAGCAGTTTCAGCAGCCATTTGAGCAGCAAAAGGAGTAGATTTACGTGAACCTCTAAATCCTAGAGCCCCTGCACTTGACCATGAAACAGCGTTCCCTTGCATATCAGTGATAGTAACAATTGTGTTATTGAATGTTGAGCGGATGTGAGCAATACCAGATTCGATATTCTTTTTCACACGACGCTTACGAGTTTGTTGTTTACGTGCCATGTTAAGAAGAAACCTCCTTTACTGATTATTTTTTCTTGTTAGCTACAGTTTTACGAGGACCTTTACGCGTACGCGCATTGTTCTTCGTATTTTGACCGCGAACAGGTAGTCCACGACGATGGCGGATTCCTCGGAAGCTAGCAATTTCCATCAAGCGTTTGATGTTCATTGAAACTTCACGGCGAAGGTCACCTTCGATTTTGTATTGATCTAATTGTTCACGGATATTGTTCAACTCGTCTTCTGTAAGATCACGAACGCGTGTCTCTTCAGAGATACCTGCAGCAGAAAGAACTTTCTGTGCAGTTGTTTTACCAACACCGAAAATGTATGTTAATGAAATAACAACGCGTTTGTCGCGTGGAATGTCAACACCAGCAATACGTGCCATGTGTGCGATGCACCTCCTTCAAATTAGCCTTGTCTTTGTTTGTGTTTCGGATTTTCACAGATTACCATTACTTTACCGTTTCTGCGAATAACTTTACATTTTTCACAGATCGGTTTTACAGATGGTCTCACTTTCATCTAACCCAACCTCCTTAGTAGTCCGGAGTGCAAAAGATTATTTAAAACGGTATGTGATACGACCGCGTGTTAAATCATAAGGAGAAAGTTCCACTGTCACTTTATCTCCTGGCAGAATGCGAATGAAATGCATGCGAATCTTGCCAGATACGTGCGCGAGAATCGTATGACCGTTTTCCAATTCTACTTTAAACATCGCGTTAGGCAAAGTCTCAACGACAGTTCCTTCGATTTCAATTACATCGTCTTTCGCCATCGACCCAGTCTCCCTTCTGTATACAAATCAGGTTCTCATCTTCAAACAGTATTTGCTGATTGAATAGTATAGTACATTCATTCACAAGAAATGCATGAGTGACATTCGAAAGACATTCTCCAAGTCCCGCTAATCAGCGGGCCGGGGTTAATCCGGCAAAGCCAGTCTGTCTCATGTATCCTCGACTGCCCGGACTGCTTTGGATGAGTTCCAAACCCGTTACACAGATGCTTCCACGAAACCCATTATACTAGTTTCGATGCGCAATTGCACTAAAGCGCATTTGCATCAACTTTCATAACCTGAGTCTTGTATGCTTTTGCAGCTCTCGAAAATTCATATCTCCGGTGCTCCTTAAAGCCACATGGAGGCAACTAACTGCGCCCGGCGCCGGGGATTAGCCTCGGTCGCCCTTTAGAAGAGCATCAATGTCAGCAAATACTTTTTGGATGTCCTGCTGTCCATCTATATTTTCCAGCACGTTTTTGCTTTCATAGAAATCAAGAAGCGGCTGTGTTTGTTGCATATTTACTGCTAACCGTTTCGTGACAGTTTCAGGCTTATCATCTTCACGCTGGTAGAGTTCTCCACCATCTTTGTCACACACTCCAGCTGTTGCTGGTGGGTTGAACACAGTATGGTAAGCCGTTCCACAAACTTTACAGATCCATCGGCCTGTTAAACGTGCAATTAATTCGTCTTGTTCGACTTGGATATTTACGACATGCTCGATTCGCTTATCAAGATCGGCCAGAAGAGATTCTAACGCTTCCGCTTGAGGAACTGTTCGTGGAAAGCCATCCAACAAGAAGCCTTCCTCACAATCCTTTTCGCTTAGTCGTTCCCGGACAATGCCGATTGTCACTTCATCAGGCACTAAAGCACCTTGATCCATGAATGATTTTGCTTTCAAGCCCAGCTCCGTTCCACCTTTTATAGCAGCTCGGAACATGTCACCTGTAGAAATATGAGGGATGTCGTACTTCTTAACAATTTCGTCTGCTTGAGTACCTTTTCCGGCACCCGGTAGACCCATCAATACGATATTCATACGTTTTCCCCCTCACACAATCGGACAAGAGACGCTTTCACGTCCCTCTAGATCCAACTGAATTATTTCATAAAGCCTTTATAATGACGTTTCACAAGTTGAGATTCCAATTGTTTCATTGTTTCAAGTGCTACCCCAACAGCAATCAGAAGACTCGTACCACCGATTTGCGCCGATTGCGGTAAATTTGCAATGTTGATGAAGAAAATCGGTAGAATAGCAATGACTGCAAGGAAAATGGCACCAACGAAAGTCAATCGGTATAACACACTTGTTAAATAATCCTGTGTATTTTTACCCGGACGGATTCCCGGAATATATGCGCCTTGCTTTTTCAGATTATCCGACACGTTCTCAGGGTTAACCTGGATGAATGCGTAGAAATACGTGAATGCTACGATCAAAGCGACATAAATGATCATGCCGACAGGACGCGTATAATCGAACGTATTCTGAATCGCTTCTGTAAACGCGTTGGCTCCAAAGAAAGAAGCAATAGTTTGTGGCGTAATGATAAACGCTACTGCAAAGATTACCGGGATAACTCCGGCCGCGTTTACTTTCAAAGGTAAATGCGTTTGCTGCCCACTTGTTGTCTGGCCACGGCCAGCAACTCGTTTTGCATACTGAATTGGTATTTTACGCAACGCTTGTTGAACGTAAATGACCAAAACCGTAATGGCAACAACAGCTAATGCAAGCAATGCCATAATGGCAAGATTGATCGGAAGCTGATCTCCAGCTCCTTCGATCTGCTGTGCATACAATTGATTAACAGCGCCTGGTACTGCAGCGACAATCCCTGCGAAGATGATAATCGAAATACCGTTCCCCACACCTTTTGCCGTAATCTGCTCACCAAGCCACAGTAGAAATGCTGTACCTGCAGTCAATACAATGGCGATGACAACATAAGTTGAAATCGTGTCATTCTGGATTAAAGAACCGCCGTACATTTGGTTAAATCCATAAGACATACCGATTGCTTGAATAAAGGCAAGAACAATTGTGAAGTAGCGAGTGAATTGAGCAAGTTTCCGTCTTCCGACTTCACCTTGTTTCGCCCACTCTGCAAATTTCGGTACAACATCCATCTGCAATAATTGCACGATGATTGATGCTGTAATGTATGGCATAATTCCCATCGCTAAAATTGAAAAGTTAGCTAGGGCACCTCCACCGAAAGTATTTAAGAATCCGACCAGACCCATCTGGTCAGTAGCTTGCAAAACCGAAGCGTCAACATTCGGTACTGGAACAAAAGTTCCAATACGGAAAATGATGAGCATCAGTAATGTAAAGAATATTTTATTTCGAATATCAGTCACGCGCATAAAATTTGAGATTGTCTGAAACATTAAACCACCTCGGTTTGTCCGCCAGCAGCTTCAATCGCTTCTTTAGCTGATCCAGAGAATTTGTGAGCTTTTACTGTCAATTTCTTTTCTAAGCTACCATTGCCGAGAATTTTGATTCCAGAAAGTTCATTGCTCACAACACCTGTTTCAATCAACAATGCAGGTGTTACTTCTGTGCCCTCGTCGAAACGATTTAACACATCAATGTTTACGACTGCATAGTCTTTACGGTTAATGTTGGTAAATCCACGTTTTGGCAAACGGCGGAACAAAGGATTTTGACCACCTTCGAATCCAGGACGAACACCGCCGCCTGAACGCGCGTTTTGACCTTTATGACCTTTACCTGCTGTTTTACCAGTACCTGAACCGATACCGCGTCCGATACGCTTTCTTGAGCTGCGTGAACCTTCTGCCGGTTTTAATTCATGAAGTTTCATTTGGTTGGCACCTCCTTCTATAGAAATCCGTAATTAAACTTCTTTGATAGTTACTAAGTGAGCGACTTTATCAAGCATTCCGCGAACGGCTGCATTGTCTTGGTGCTCAACTGTTTGATGCATTTTGCGTAATCCTAATGACTGAACAGTTTTACGTTGTGGCGGTTTAGCACCGATCACAGATTTTGTGAGGGTAATTTCCAATTTAGTTGCCATGTGATTTTCCCCCTATCCTAACAGTTCTTCTATTGATTTACCGCGAAGTTTTGCAACTTCCTCGGCACTTTTCAATTGAGTTAAACCGTTAATAGTTGCACGCACCATGTTGATTGGTGTGCTTGAACCTAGAGATTTAGATAAAATATCCTGTACTCCAGCTAATTCAAGTACCGCACGAACAGGTCCGCCAGCAATTACACCAGTACCCGGAGAAGCAGGTTTGATAAGGATTTGGCCTGCACCAAAGCGACCGATTACTAAGTGTGGAGTTGTACCTTTAACCATTGGTACTTCAATAAGGTTTTTCTTCGCATCTTCAATGGCTTTGCGGATAGCATCTGGAACTTCTTGAGCTTTACCAGTACCAAAACCGACATTACCATTTCTGTCGCCTACAACAACTAATGCGGAGAAACGGAAACGACGTCCACCTTTTACAACTTTCGCTACGCGGTTAATCGTAACTACGCGTTCTTCAAGTTCAAGTTTGTTTGGATCAATACGACGCATGAAATGTGTCCCTCCTTCTTTTTAAAATTGTAAACCGTTTTCACGTGCAGCTTCTGCTAATGCTTTTACACGTCCATGATACAAATAACCACCGCGGTCGAAAACAACCGATTTTAAGCCGTTTTCAGTAGCGCGTTTTGCGATTGTTTCGCCAACTTTAGCTGCCGCTTCCACGTTGCCAGTAGATTCTACTGAGAAATCTTTCTCCATAGATGATGCACTTGCAAGTGTAACGCCATTCATATCGTCGATCAATTGAGCGTAAATGTATTTATTTGAACGAAATACGTTTAAACGTGGGCGTTGTGCTGTACCCGTAATTTTAGAACGTACGCGTGCATGACGTTTTTTACGAGATGCGTTTTTATCGAGTTTCGTAATCACTGAGGTCACTCCTTTCAGCCTGCCTAAGCAGCATTATTTACCTGTTTTACCTTCTTTGCGGCGAACTACTTCTCCTTCGTAACGGATACCTTTGCCTTTATATGGCTCTGGTGGACGCGTTGCGCGGATGTTCGAAGCAAGAGCTCCAACACGTTCTTTATCGATGCCTTTAACAATGACTTTAGTGTTAGCTGGAACTTCAACTGTAATTCCTTCTTCCGGTACGAATTCAACCGGGTGAGAGTAGCCTACGTTAAGAACCAGTTTTTCACCTTGCAATTGAGCACGGTAACCAACACCAACTAATTCAAGTGAACGTTGGAATCCTTCTGAAACTCCAGTGACCATGTTCGCAAGCAACGCACGAGTTGTACCGTGGTTTGTGCGGTGATCTTTAGAATCTGAAGGACGTGTCAATGTTAGCACGTTATCTTCTTGAGCAATTGTAATATCTTTGTGGAATTCGCGAGTCAACTCGCCTTTAGGCCCTTTAACAGTTACGGCATTCTTATCTCCAAGAGTTACGGTAACGCTAGCAGGAACCTCGATTGGTTTTTTACCTACACGTGACATTCTGTTGCACCTCCATTCGTTTGTTGCTTATTACCAAACGTATGCTATGATTTCTCCGCCGATTTGTTTCGCGCGGGCTTCTTTATCAGTTACCAAACCTTGTGATGTTGAGACTAAAGCGATTCCAAGACCGTTTAGTACACGTGGCACCTCATTAGTTTTAGCATAAACACGTAATCCTGGTTTTGAAATGCGTTTCAATCCAGTAATAACGCGTTCGTTGTTCGCTCCGTATTTAAGGAAAATCCGGATCATGCCTTGTTTATCATCTTCAACATATTCTACGTCACGAACGAAACCTTCACGCTTAAGGATTTCAGCGATGTCTTTTTTCACATTAGAAGCCGGAAGCTCTAATTTCTCGTGACGAACCATGTTTGCGTTACGAATGCGTGTCAGCATATCTGCAATCGGATCTGTCATTGTCATTACTTTTACCTCCTTCCCAAATTAGGGGATTACCAGCTGGCTTTTTTGACGCCAGGAATTTGTCCCACATATGCAAGTTCACGGAAACAAATACGGCAAAGTTTAAATTTGCGTAATACTGAATGCGGACGTCCGCATCGTTCACAGCGTGTGTACTCTTGTACTTTAAACTTTGGCGTGCGTTTTTGTTTTGCGATCATAGATTTTTTAGCCACGTTTACGCCTCCCTCACGTTTACTTTTGGAACGGCATTCCGAATTGTGTTAATAACTCACGAGCTTCTTCATCAGAGTTCGCAGTCGTTACAATTACGATGTCCATACCGCGTACTTTTGAAACTTTATCATAATCGATTTCAGGGAAGATTAACTGTTCTTTCACGCCAAGTGTGTAGTTACCGCGTCCGTCGAACGATTTGTTCGATACGCCACGGAAGTCACGTACACGTGGAAGTGAAATAGCAATCAATTTATCCAGGAAGTCATACATACGCTCTCCGCGTAGTGTAACTTTACATCCGATAGGCATACCTTCACGAAGACGGAAGCCAGCGATAGATTTCTTAGCTTTAGTAATTACTGGTTTTTGACCAGTGATCGTTTGTAATTCTTCAACAGCAGAGTCAAGTGACTTCGTGTTTTGAACAGCTTCGCCTACACCCATGTTGATGACGATTTTATTTACTTCAGGTGCCTGCATTACCGATTTATATTCAAACTTGCTCACTAGAGCAGGAGTGATTTCATTGACATATTTTTCTTTTAGGCGGTTCATGTGTGTACCTCCCTTCACTCAGGAATTTTATTTATCTAATTTTTCGCCGGATTTTTTTGCAACACGAACTTTTTTACCATCTTCAACCTTATATCCTACACGAGTCGGCTCGCCGGATTTAGGGTCAAGTAACATTACGTTAGAAACATGAATTGCTGCTTCTTGGCTGACAATTCCACCTTGTGGGCTTGCCTGGTTCGGTTTTGTGTGCTTTTTCACGATGTTTATACCTTCTACAAACACACGGTCTTTCTTAGGTAAAGCAGTCAAAACAACACCTGTTTTGCCTTTGTCTTTGCCTGAGATTACCTTAACTGTATCGCCTTTTTTAACATGCATTCTGTCGCACCTCCTTGGTATGGCACATTGATTTATTAAAGAACTTCAGGAGCAAGTGATACGATTTTCATGAAGCTGTTATCGCGAAGTTCGCGGGCAACAGGTCCGAAAATACGAGTTCCGCGTGGACCTTTGTCGTCACGGATAATGACACATGCATTTTCATCAAATTTGATATAAGTACCGTCTTTACGGCGAGCTCCGCTTTTCGTGCGAACGATGACAGCCTTAACGACTTCACCCTTCTTAACAACGCCACCTGGTGTTGCTTTTTTCACGGTACACACGATTACGTCTCCGATGTTTGCAGTCTTACGACCAGAACCACCAAGCACTTTAATCGTTAGTACTTCACGAGCACCCGAGTTGTCTGCAACTTTTAAACGACTTTCCTGTTGGATCACTTAGGTAACCTCCCTCCGGAATTTCTTAGGTTCCGAAATTATTTAAATTAAATGATAACCGCTTTTTCTACAATTTCCAATACGCGGAAACGTTTTGTAGCTGATAACGGACGAGTTTCCATGATGCGAACTACATCGCCCATTTTCGCTTCGTTTAGCTCATCATGAGCTTTATATTTCTTAGAGTATTTTACACGTTTGCCATAGAATGCGTGCTTTTTTTGAGTTTCAACCATTACGGTAATGGTTTTGTCCATTTTGTCAGACACAACACGGCCTGTGTATACTTTGCGTTGGTTACGCTCAGTCATACTTGCAAACCTCCTCTCGATTTATCAGTTATTGCCACTGAGTACTCTTTCGTGAATCACAGTTTTCATACGGGCAATCGCTTTACGTACTTCGCGGATGCGAGCAGTGTTTTCTAATTGACCAGTAGCCAATTGGAAGCGAAGGTTGAAAAGCTCTTCTTTCAGTGATTTCACTTTTTGTTCAATCTCAGCAGTGGTTAGGTCACGGATTTCATTAGCTTTCATTCGATTCACCACCAATTTCTTCGCGTTTTACGAACTTCGTTTTGATTGGAAGTTTGTGAGATGCAAGGCGTAATGCTTCGCGTGCCACTTCTTCAGTTACTCCACCAAGTTCGAACATGATTTTACCAGTTTTGACAACGGCTACCCAGCCTTCAGGTGAACCTTTACCAGATCCCATACGAACCTCTAGAGGCTTTTTCGTATATGGTTTATGAGGGAAAATTTTGATCCAGACTTTACCGCCACGTTTCATGTAACGAGTCATGGAAATACGTGCTGCTTCGATTTGACGGTTAGTGATCCAAGATGACTCTAGTGCTTGGAGACCAAATTCGCCGAATGCGATTTCTTTACCGCCTTTAGCTTCTCCGCGCATCTTGCCTCGGTGCTCTCTACGATATTTAACGCGTTTAGGCATTAACATATTATTTGCCTCCTTCCTCAGATTTCTTCTTAGTTGGAAGGACTTCACCGCGGTAGATCCATACTTTTACGCCAAGCTTACCATAAGTTGTGTCTGCTTCAGCATGCGCATAATCAATGTCAGCGCGGAGCGTATGGAGCGGAACAGTACCTTCACTGTAGTGTTCAGCACGCGCAATGTCAGCGCCGCCTAGACGTCCAGATACTTGAGTTTTGATCCCTTTAGCGCCAGAACGCATAGTGCGTTGGATCGCTTGTTTTTGTGCACGACGGAATGATACTCGGTTTTCCAATTGACGTGCAACACTTTCAGCAACCAATCTTGCATCCAGGTCAGCTCTTTTAATTTCGATGATGTTGATGTGTACACGCTTGCCAGTCATAGAGTTAAGCTGTTTACGAAGTACTTCTACTTCAGATCCACCTTTACCGATTACCATACCTGGTTTCGCAGTGTGAATAGTTACGTTGACACGGTTTGCAGCGCGTTCAATTTCGATTTTAGAAACTGAAGCTTCTTTCAAACGCGCTTCAACATATTCACGGATTTTGATATCTTCGTGAAGAAGTGTCGCATAATCTTTCTCAGCGTACCATTTAGACTCCCAATCACGAATGATTCCGATACGCATCCCAATTGGATGTATTTTTTGTCCCACGAATTACCCCTCCTTCTTGTCAGATACCACTAGAGTGATGTGGCTTGTGCGTTTATTAATTGCGCTTGCGCGTCCCATTGCACGTGGACGGAAACGTTTAAGTGTTGGTCCTTCGTCAACGAACACTTCACTGATGACCAAGTCATTCAGATCCATTTCGTAGTTGTGTTCAGCGTTAGCAGCTGCAGATTTCAATAACTTCTCAACAACAATAGATGCTGCTTTCGGAGTGTGGTTTAAAATTGCAACAGCTTCGCCGATTTGCTTGCCTCGGATTAAATCTACTACTAAACGGACTTTACGAGGAGCAATACGTACTGTTCTAGCGACAGCTTTTGCTTGCATGGGGAAATCCTCCTCTCAATTAACGTCTTGTTTTCTTATCGTCTGCACCATGACTAGCGTATTTGCGTGTTGGAGCGAATTCGCCTAGTTTATGGCCCACCATATCTTCAGTCACATATACAGGGATGTGTTTACGACCATCGTATACTGCGATTGTTTGTCCGATGAATGTCGGAAAAATTGTAGAACGGCGAGACCAAGTTTTGATCACTTGTTTTTTCTCAGAATCCTTCTGTGCTTCAACTTTTTTCATAAGATGATCATCAACAAAAGGTCCTTTTTTCAAGCTGCGGCCCATGTGGGAGCCTCCCTTCGTGATTGCACCACGGTTCTTTTGGCGAACCGTAGCGGAATCAAATTATTTTTTATTTTTACGACGACGCACGATAAATTTGTCTGACTGATTCGTTTTCTTGCGTGTTTTGTATCCAAGAGTTGGTTTACCCCATGGAGACATTGGTGATTTACGTCCGATTGGCGAGCGGCCTTCACCACCACCGTGTGGGTGATCGTTAGGGTTCATTACAGATCCGCGGACTGTTGGGCGGTTGCCTTTCCAGCGGTTACGTCCTGCTTTACCAATGTTGATCAATTCGTGTTGCTCATTTCCTACTGCACCAATAGTTGCGCGGCAAGTAGCAAGAATCATGCGAACTTCGCTTGATTGCAAACGAACTGTTACGTATTTTCCTTCTTTACCCAATACCTGAGCTGAAGTTCCTGCAGAACGAACAAGTTGCCCGCCGCCACCTGGCTTCAATTCGATGTTATGGATTGTAGAACCCATTGGGATGTTTGACAACGGCAAAGCGTTACCCGGTTTGATATCTGCTTCGATACCTGACATAAGTTGAGTTCCAACTTCGACTCCTTTAGGAGCGAGGATGTAACGTTTCTCACCATCAGCGTAGTTAATCAATGCGATGTTTGCAGAACGGTTCGGATCGTATTCGATTGTAGCAACGCGTCCTGGAATGCCATCTTTGTTACGCTTGAAATCAATAACACGGTATTGGCGTTTATGTCCACCGCCGTGATGACGAACAGTTATTTTACCTTGGTTGTTACGGCCGCCCTTGCGCTTTACAGGTCGTAAAAGCGATTTTTCAGGTTTGTTCGTAGTGATTTCAGCGAAATCTGAACTCGTCATGTTACGACGACCGTTAGTGGTAGGTTTATATTTTCTTATCCCCACGTTGTTTCCCTCCTTCTTTAATAGTCCTTTAAGAACTTATGAAAATTAAATTTCGAATAGTTCGATGTCTTTAGATTCAGCAGTCAATTTAACAATCGCTTTACGGCGTTTGTTCGTATATCCCGCGTGTTTGCCCATGCGCTTGAATTTGCCTTTGTAGTTCATGATGTTGACTTTCTCAACTTTCACACCAAAGATCTCCTGCACTGCTTGTTTAACTTGTGTTTTGTTTGCGCGAGTGTCCACTTCAAAAGTGTACTTTTTCTCTGCCATTACTTCAGACGATTGCTCAGTAATGACTGGACGTTTAATTACATCACGTGCTTCCATTAACTAAGCACCTCCTCAATTTTCTCAATCGCTGCTTTTGTCATAACAATTTTGTCATGTCCAAGCAAGTCTAAAACGTTGATACCATCTGCCGCTACTACTGTCATACCATGAAGGTTACGTGCAGATTTTGCAACATTCTCATCAAGGTCAGCAGTTACGAACAATGCTTTTTTGCCAATTGAAAGATCTTGAATCAACTGGGTGAAAGCTTTTGTTTTTGGTGCATCAAATGTCAACCCTTCAAGTACCATCAAGTTTTTCCCAACTACTGCAGATGAAAGCGCAGAACGTAGAGCTAAACGACGTACTTTTTTAGGAAGTTTGTAACTGTAGCTACGTGGAGTTGGTCCGAATACGACACCGCCTCCGCGCCATTGTGGTGAACGGATCGACCCTTGACGAGCACGTCCAGTCCCTTTTTGACGCCATGGCTTTTTACCACCACCAGCTACTTCAGAACGGTTTTTTACTTTATGGTTACCTTGACGAAGTGAAGCGCGTTGAGACACTACTGCGTCAAACAACACTGATTCATTTGGCTCGATACCGAATACATAGTCGTTCAATTCGATGTCGCCCACTTGTGAACCTGTTTGATTTAATAAAGCTACTTTTGGCATTCTTGTTTCCTCCTTTCTCAAAAAAATTATTATTTCGCTTTAGTTGCCGTTTTAACACGGATCAATGCTTTGCGAGAACCAGGAACATTACCTTTAATAAGAAGCAAGTTACGCTCAAGATCAACTTTCACGATAGAAAGGTTTTGAATCGTAATTGTCGTGCCACCCATTTGACCAGGTAATTTCTTCTGTTTGAATACGCGGTTAGGAGCAACCGGACCCATTGAACCAGGACGACGGTGGTAACGTGAACCGTGAGTCATTGGTCCGCGAGATTGTCCGTGGCGTTTAATAACACCTTGGAAACCTTTACCTTTTGTTGTTCCTGTGACATCTACTACATCGCCTTCTGCGAATACGTTTACTTTGACTTCTTGACCAATCTCGTAATCAGCTAAGTTTACATTGCGAAGTTCGCGAATGAAGCGCTTAGGAGCAGTGTTCGCTTTTGCTACGTGTCCTTTAGAAGGTTTGTTAGAAAGCTTTTCGCGCTTGTCTTCAAAACCTAATTGGATTGCTTCGTAGCCGTCAACCTCAACTGTCTTCTTTTGAAGTACTACGTTTGGAGCAGCTTCAATAACAGTTACAGGGATTAAATCACCGTTCTCAGCAAAAACTTGCGTCATACCGATTTTTCTACCTAAGATTCCTTTGGTCATGTTGTCACACCTCCTGTGGTTATTTATGTTTTTCTATTTCGTTTACCGATTAAAGTTTGATTTCAATGTCAACGCCTGATGGTAAATCAAGTTTCATTAACGCATCAACAGTTTGTGGTGTTGGGTTAACGATATCGATTAGACGTTTGTGCGTACGCATTTCAAATTGCTCACGAGCATCTTTGTACTTATGGACAGCACGCAAGATTGTGTAGACCGATCTTTCAGTCGGCAACGGTATCGGACCCGATACGCTTGCACCTGAACGTTTAGCGGTTTCTACAATTTTCTCAGCAGACTGATCAAGAATTCTATGATCATATGCTTTTAAACGGATACGAATTTTTTGTTTTGCCATTATTTTCCCTCCTTTTCGCCTATTTTTGATAGACATTCTCCACGAAAATTTTCCAATCACTCGCCATGGCAAAGCGGCCGGGTGTATCGGTAACCTCTCGCTTCATCGCAGTCAAAAGACCAACATTAGATATTATACAGAAGAAAAAAGAATTCCGCAAGTGTTTCCACGAAATTCTTTTTAATTCGCTTTTATTAGTATAACAGGATATTTCGGAACATCAAGTCATACGAGAATAGTCCGAATACTCCGTGCTTAACCCAAGAACATAGCGGCAGCCCAGCCAAAAATCACTAAAGGAATATTGTAGTGGAGAAAGGTCGGCACGCACGTATCCCAAATATGATTGTGCTGCCCATCGACGTTTAGCCCAGCAGTTGGTCCTAGCGTCGAGTCAGAAGCTGGCGAGCCGGCATCACCCAAAGCTCCTGCAGTTCCGATCAAAGCAATAATCGCCATTGTCGAAAATTCGAATTCCAAACTCAGTGGCACAAAGATAGCGGCAATGATTGGAATCGTAGCGAACGATGAGCCGATGCCCATCGTCACAAACAAACCTACGACAAGCATCGCCAGTGCTGCAATGCTTTTATTGCCAGCAAACAGTTCGGACACGCTAGCTACCAACGGTTCAATAGCACCTGTTGCCTGTATGACTGAAGCAAAGCCGTTCGCTGTAATCATGACAAAGCCGATGAACGCCATCATCTGCATGCCTTCTGTGAGAACTGCGTCAGCTTCACGCCATTTCATTGCGCCAAAGACATACAACACAAGAATCCCGGAAAGTGCGCCGATGATCATCGATTCTGTCTGAATCTGGGCGACTAAAGCAGCAATTAAAGCAGCAATCGTGATGATGACGTCTTTGTTCGAAGCGGTCTTTTTAAAAGTTCCTTCTATAGTCGTATTCACCTTATGATAATCGCGCGGCTTGCGGTAAGAGATGAACACCGCAATGATTAATCCCACTAATAAGCCCACTACTGGAATTGCCATCGCTTTCGGGATATCTGCCATATCAATCGTCAATCCTGCCAGCTCCATCTGTTCGAAAACAATTCTGTGGAATATCAGGCCAAAGCCATACGGCAATAAAATATAAGGAGCCGTCAGACCGAACGTCAAGACTGCGGCAATCAGGCGCCGGTCAATCCGCAGTTCATTTAAAATGTGCAAAATTGGTGGCACCAATAAAGGAATAAACGCAATATGGATCGGAATTAGATTTTGCGAGAAGATGGCCATTGCTAATAGCGCAATAATGATGAGCGCTTTCGCTAAATTTTTCCGCGTCGCTTCCCCATCTTTATTGACCAGCTTCAATACTCCTGAAACAAGCAGCTCTGGTATGCCTGTGCGTGAAATAGCTACAGCAAATCCACCGAGCATGGCGTAGCTCAGTGCGATGGTTGCTCCCTTGCCTAAACCACTTGTAAATGATGTTACTGTGTCTGTAAATGATAATCCGCCGCTTAATCCGCCTGCAAGTGCGCCGATCAGTAAAGCAAAGACGACGTTCACACGCAACAAGCTCAATACGAGCATGATTAAGACAGCGATAACAACTGCATTCATAAGTAAAATCTCCTTTAGTTTGCTAAAGCGTTAAAGTACACTTTTAAAATTAACAAATTAAAAAAACCTTGTCAACACTCTATTATGGTTTTACTTATAGACTAAAAAATCTAAAAACAAAGACCCCTTACAGTTACGTAAAGGGTCTCCTTATGAAAATAAGCTCTTCTAAACACAAACGGTTTATTCATTAAGCTTGTTGCTGTCTTTCTTCGTAAGCTGCGATATAGGAATCATACTGGAACGTTAAAGTAATTTCATCCCATCCTTTTAATAGCATTTCTTTCCAATATGGATCAATTTCAAATTCATAGCGTATGCCGTCTTGGCCCGTGACAGTTTGGTCTTTTAAATTGACTTCCAATTGGAATTCCTCACGCTGTCCTTTATCGATTAACTCATCAACTTCTTGACCTTTTAAGCAAATCGGTAAAATGCCATTTTTTACACAGTTATTATAAAAGATGTCTGCGAAGCTGGGAGCAATGACTACACGGAACCCATAATCTAAAATTGCCCACGGAGCATGTTCACGAGAAGAACCGCAGCCGAAATTTTCTTGTGCGACCAAAATTTCGGAGTCGTTGAAACGGGGATCATTCAACACAAAGTCTGCTACCGGTGTACCATCAGCATGAAAGCGCCAATGATAAAATAAATACTTGCCGAATCCCGTCCGTTCAATGCGTTTTAGAAACTCTTTTGAGATAATTTGGTCGGTGTCTACGTTTTTGCGTTCAAGCGGGGTCAGGACGCTTGAGATTTTATTGATCGGTTTCATCGTTCGGCCTCCTCATTTCTACCTGTCATACGGACGGTACTGGCTCTTTCATATAATTCCGAACATCTGTCAAATGTCCTTCAATCGCAGCGGCTGCAGCCATTACAGGGCTTACTAGATGCGTCATTGATCCCGCTCCTTGGCGTCCTTCAAAGTTCCGGTTGGAAGTGGAGGCACAGCGTTCGCCCGAGGGCACCGAGTCTTCATTCATCGCCAGACACATACTGCATCCGGTTTCGCGCCATTCAAAGCCGGCTTCAAGAAATACTTGATCCAAGCCTTCTTGTTCAGCTGCACGTTTGACCGTTTCAGACCCAGGAACCACAATCGCCGTTACTGATGGATGCACTTTTTTACCTTTAATGATTTCACTTGCCGCACGTAAATCGCCAAGACGCGCGTTGGTACAAGAACCAATAAAGACATGTTGGATATCAATAGAAGAAAGCGGCATCTCTTCTTCTAAGTGCATATAAGCCAAAGCTTGCTTTAAGGCGTCTTTATCCGACTGTTTATCGTAATCTGCGGCAGATGGAACGCTGTCAGCAATACCTGAGCCCATTGATGGGTTCGTGCCCCATGTGACGAATGGGGAGATTTCATCTGCATGAATGGTGACAGTCGCATCGTACCGCGCTCCTTCATCTGTTGCAAGAGCCAACCAACGATCAGCTTCTTTTTCAAACGCTCTGCCTTCAGGTACATTTCTGCGACCTCTCAAGTACTCTACCGTCTTTTCGTCAGGACTAATCAAACCTGCGCGAGCGCCAGCTTCTATGGACATATTACATACAGTCATACGTTCTTCCATCGACAACTCATGAATGGCTTTACCCGTATACTCCATAATATAACCCGTACCCATATCGATACCGAATTTCGAAATAATGGCCAAAATGACGTCTTTGGAAGAAACACCAAAGCCTAGTTTGCCGTCAATTCGAACTTCCATCGTCTTCGGCTTTGATTGCCATAGTGTTTGAGTAGAAAGCACATGCTCTACTTCACTTGTGCCAATGCCGAATGCTAATGCACCAAAAGCACCGTGCGTTGAAGTATGGCTATCCCCACAAACAATGGTCTTACCAGGTTGCGTCAATCCTAGTTCTGGTCCAATGACATGGACAATTCCTTGATCGGGATGATTAATACCCGCAAGTGGCACACCAAATTCATCGCAATTGTCTTGCAAGGTTTTGATTTGCTTGCGCGAAACGGGATCTGTAATGGTGTCCCGGTTTCTTGTTGGAACATTATGGTCCATGGTCGCGAAGCAAAGATCCGGTCGACGGACTTTACGCCCGTTTAACCGAAGTCCTTCAAATGCTTGTGGAGAGGTCACCTCATGCAGTAAGTGAAGATCGATATACATCAGGTCCGGCTTTCCTTGCTCTTCGAAGACAATATGTTGTTCCCAAATTTTTTCTATGATGGTTTTTGCCATGCCAACCGCTCCTTTTACTTACACATAAGAATACATAATGTGTTCTGATACAAATTCTCTTTCTAGCTCTTCTACAACTTTCGTTACGAATCGATCAGTTGATACCACGCGTTTTCCTTCTCCGGCCAGATCTCCCGTACAATAGCCATCTTCTAGAACGCCCATTACAGCTTTTTCAATGGCTGTAGCTTCTGTATGCAGACCAAATGAATGCTTCAACATCATGGCTGCTGACAAAATAGCTGCAGATGGATTTGCTTTGTTTTGCCCAGCAATGTCAGGCGCCGAACCATGTACAGGTTCGTAAAGTCCGAAACCGTCTGAACGGATACTGGCAGATGGCAGCATGCCGAGTGACCCGGTGATAACTGAAGCTTCGTCACTCAAGATATCTCCAAACATATTCTCTGTTACAACAACGTCAAAAGTACGCGGGTTCGTGATCAGCTTCATCGCTGCCGAATCAACTAGCATATGTTCTACTTCGATATCTGGATATGCCGCTTTGCGTTCTTCTACAACTTCACGCCACAGCTTGCTCGTTTCCAATACATTGGCTTTATCGACCGAAGTCACTTTACCTTTGCGTGTGCGAGCAATTTCAAACGCCTGATTGACGATACGTTCGATTTCATCTCTCGTGTAAACCAATGTATCAACTGCTGATTTTTCTGATCGACGTTTCGGTTCTCCGAAATACAAGCCGCTCGTCAATTCGCGGACAATGACCAGATCTACTTCTTTCGCCACTTCTTCTTTTAATGGCGAAGAAGCAAGCAGTGCCGGTACGGCTTTAACTGGGCGAATATTAGCGAACAAATCGAAATGCTTCCGGATATTCAAAAGTCCTTTTTCTGGACGCAAATGAGCAGGATTGCTATCCCATTTCGTTCCTCCAACCGCACCGAGGAGAATCGCGTCACTCGCTTCACAAACATCAATGGTTTGCTGAGGCAGCGGGTTATCAAATTGATCAACCGCTGTTCCTCCGATTGCCGCATGCTTCAAATGAAAAGTATGTCCATAACGTATTGCGATGGATTGCAGCACTTTTACTGCTGCATCTGTTACTTCTGGTCCAATTCCGTCTCCTGGCAATACCGCTATTGTTTTTTTCATTTCAAATTCCTCCTCTTTCGATTTGTTCTTTTTTACACTGCGGACATCCTTACTTTTTTCCCTACTTGAACAATTTGACGATTAACTGCATTCAAATAGGCTTTAGCCGTCGCTTCCAAAACGTCCTGCGCAACATCGCGTCCTGTAACCGTCTCACCGTTATAGCTCATATTGATAACCGCTTCACCTAGTGCATCGCGGCCTTTACCAATAGAAGTCACACGGTAATCTAAAATATGAACTTTGCCTTCCACAATCCGCTCTAATGTATTAAAAATCGCTTCAACAGACCCTGCTCCAGTAGCTGCTTCACTAATTAGTTCACCGTTCGGGTGATAGGCAGAAGCGGTAGCCGTCGGGATATTCGCTGTACCATACTGTACTTGTACACTTTCCAACTTGTAGACCAGAGTTTCATCGTCGTGAATTTGCTGATCCGTCAGCAATACGTATAGATCGTCTTCCACAATCTCTTTCTTGCTGTCAGCTAATTTCTTGAACTCAACGAATGCGTTGTTCAACTTCTCCTCTGGTAAATCAAAGCCCATTTTGATGGCGCGGTCTTTAAAGGCATGGCGCCCGGAATGTTTGCCTAGCACCAATTCAGTTGCTACATCACCAATCAATTCCGGTGTAATGATTTCATAAGTCAACGGGTTTTTCAGCATACCGTCCTGGTGAATTCCCGATTCATGGGCAAAAGCATTTTTTCCGACTACGGCTTTATTTGGCTGAATCAAGCTACCTGTCAACTGGCTGACTAGCTGGCTTGTGCGCTTGATTTCATTAAGTTTGATGCCTGTTTCGATATTGAAAATTGGTTTCCGAATGTGCAAAGCAACTGCAATTTCCTCGAGTGCAACATTACCGGCGCGTTCCCCGATGCCATTGATGGTTCCCTCGATTTGAGTCGCTCCATTTTCAATCGCAGCCAGTGTATTGGCTGTTGCCATACCCAAATCGTTGTGGCAGTGTGCGGATAGCTTCACTTTTTCGATTCCTGCTACATTTTCAGTCATGTAGTTGAACATTGCCCCATACTCATGAGGCGTTGCATAACCAACTGTATCTGGAAGATTAATCGTCGTCGCACCTGCTTCGATAACTTTGCGGATAATATGCGCCAAAAATTCGGGATCTGAACGAGAAGCATCTTCCGCTGACCATTGGACTAGCGGAAAGAACTTACGTGCATATTTCACCGATTCCACAGCTAGTTCAACAACTTGGTCTGGTGTTTTAAATAATTTCGTTTCCATATGAATGGGCGAGGTAGCCAAAAAGATGTGGATATGCGGCTGCTCCGCTCCTTTTAGCGCTTCCCACGTGCGGTCAATATCACTTTGTATCGAACGGGCTAGGCCCGTTACAATTGAATTCTTTACTGTGCCTGCAATGCGTTGCACAGCATCAAAGTCTCCTGGAGATGAAGCCGGAAACCCTGATTCGATAATCGTCACTCCTAGACGTTCAAGTTGGCGCGCGATTTCGATTTTCTCTGCTGTGTTCAAGTTGATCCCGGCTGACTGTTCTCCGTCTCGTAATGTCGTATCGAAAATATCAATTTGTGACATTGGTGACCACCTCTTTTTGTTTGGCTTTTTTGCCTTCATTGACAAACGGCATCATCGCACGCAATTCACGTCCAACTTGTTCGATTTGATGAGATTCTTCTGCTTTTTCGATTGCCGTGAATTCTGGACGGTTTAATTGATTTTCCAGCAACCAGCCTTTTGCGAATTTCCCAGTTTGAATATCTGTCAGAACATCTTTCATGCGAGCTTTCGTATCTGCATCGACAATGCGTGGTCCTGAAACAAAATCTCCCCATTGAGCCGTATCGGAAATTGAGTAACGCATTCCTGACAAGCCACCTTCGTACATTAGGTCAACAATCAATTTCAATTCGTGCATACATTCAAAATACGCGAGTTCCGGTTGGTATCCAGCTTCCACAAGTGTTTCAAATCCAGCTTTCACAAGTGACGTTACACCACCACAAAGAACAGCTTGTTCTCCAAATAGATCCGTTTCTGTTTCTTCTTTAAATGTTGTTTCTAAAACGCCTGCGCGTGTAGCTCCGATCCCTTTTGCATAAGCAAGCGCTACTTCCTGAGCTTGTCCAGATACATTCTGATGAACCGCGAACAATGCAGGAACTCCCGCACCCGCTTCATATGTACGGCGCACGAGATGCCCTGGACCTTTTGGAGCTACCAGGAATACATCTACATCAGCAGGTGCAACAATTTGGTTAAAATGAACATTAAAACCGTGCGCGAAAACCAGCGACTTGCCAGCTGTTAATGAAGGTTTGATTTCTGCGTTATAGATTTGTGTCTGTTTTTCATCTGGCACTAAGACCATGATTACGTCTGCTGCTTGTGCCGCTTCTTTTACTGTCGCTACTTTCATGCCGTCATTTTTAGCCTGGTCAAATGATTTGCCTGGACGTACGCCAACTACTACGTCAAAACCGGACTCTTTTAAGTTTTGAGCATGTGCATGACCTTGTGAACCATAACCGATCACCGCGATTGTCTTTCCTTTAAGTACCTGTTCGTTTACGTCTTGGTTATAATACATTTTTGCCATTTTTAATTTCCTCCTCGAGTTTGGGTTTTTATAAGATATTCAATTGCGGTGCTTGTGCTTTTTGTGTTTCTCTAACAAATGCGGATACCCCGGTTCGGGTCAACTCTTTTACACCATATGGTCTCATCAGATCAATAAACGCTTCAATTTTTTCTGGGTCTCCCGTTACTTGGAAGGTTGTTACATTTTTGCTCATATCGACGACTGTTGCGCGAAAGGGTTCAACGATACTAAAAATTTCATTTCTGACTGCCGGAGGGACGACTACTTTAACAAGCGCCAGTTCCCTCATGACCATCGCCTTATCGGTAATGTCATTTACTTTGATGACATCAATTTGCTTTTGTAGCTGCTTTAATAATTGTTCCAGTTTGCCTTTATCTTCTACATTGACCACAAACGTCATTTTTGACATGCCAGGCTGCTCGGTGTGGCCAACCGAAATGCTTTCGATGTTGAACTGACGCTTCATCAGCAATCCGGTCACCCGGTTCAGCACTCCGCTCTGGTTGATCACCGTTGTTGTAATAACTCTTTTCATTCGCCTTTCACTCCGATCATTTCATTCAAGCCCTTGCCAGGCGCAACCATCGGATAAACTGATTCCAGCTGCATCACTCGGCAATCGATCAAGACTGGCTCGTTTGAATTAAATGCTTCTGCGAAAACCACTTCTGCTTCTTCCATCGTTTCCACTTTATAGCCTTTGATGTCGTATGCTGCTGCCAACTTCACAAAATCAGGTTGAACAGGCATCAAAGATTGTGAATACCGTCCTTCGTAGAATGTTTCCTGCCACTGTCTTACCATACCTAGACTTTGATTGTTTAAGATGATAATCTTCACCGGAAGCCGCAGCTCCTGAAGCAAAGACAATTCCTGCAAAGTCATTTGGAAACCTGCATCTCCTACAATGGAAATGACCAGTTCCGCGGGTTTTGCCAATTGGGCACCGATAGCTGCTGGGAAACCAAAGCCCATCGTACCTAAGCCGCCTGATGTTACCCAGTTATGCGGATTGTTGAAGCGATAATATTGAGCCGCCCACATCTGATGCTGGCCAACATCGGTTGTTACAACTGCATCCCCCGCAGTCAAACGGTGAATCAATTCAACCGCCTGTTGTGGAAGAATGCCTTCCCGACCTTTGACGTGATACTGAAGTGGATATTCTGCTTTATCCTCGGATAATTTAGCCAGCCACTCTGTAGTATTAGGACTTTCAAATGATTGATTGAGTAATTGAACCAATGCTTCTTTGGCATCTGCCACAATCGGGATTGCCGTTGGAACATTTTTCCCAATTTCTGCTGGATCAATGTCGATGTGGATTACTTGTGCATTTGGTGCAAAGTGAGCCAGATTTCCGGTTAGCCGATCATCGAAGCGAGCACCAATATTTAGCAGCACATCACAATCACAAATTGCTGTATTGGCTGTATAAGTTCCGTGCATTCCCGCCATTCCGAGAAACAATTCGTGCTCGCCAGCAATACTGCCTAACCCGAGTAACGTATTGGTGATCGGAATTTGATGCTTTTCCGAAAAAGTTTTTAGCTCTTCTGTCGCTTTGGCAGCAAGTATGCCGGCTCCCGCTAAGATCAATGGCTTTTTCGCCTTTGATAATACTTGAGCAGCTTTTTGGATCTGCAGAAAATTCGGACTGGTTGTTGGCTGATAACCCGGCAGATAGACCGCTTCTTCCTCTTTGCTGGATAAGAATAATTCAGTTGCAATATTTTTTGGTATGTCGACCAGAACCGGTCCCGGGCGTCCTGTGGAAGAGATATAGAATGCTTCCTTTATGATTCTTGGCAAATCCGCCACTTTTTTCACTTGATAATTATGCTTCGTAATCGGTTGTGTAATACCGATAATATCCGCTTCTTGGAAAGCATCGGTGCCAATTACTGAAGTTGCAACCTGTCCTGTAAAGATAACCAGCGGCAAGGAATCCAACATGGCATCTGCTATTCCTGTAACTAAATTCGTTGCACCAGGACCGGATGTGGCAAGTACAACGCCGGGTTTGCCAGATACTCTAGCATATCCCTCAGCTGCATGGATGGCACCTTGCTCGTGTCTCGCCAATATATGGCGTATTGGATTTTTGTGCAAGGCATCATAAATTGGCAGCACTGCTCCTCCCGGATAGCCGAAAATAATTTCTACACCCTGACCTTTCAAAGATTGAATCAGTACGTCTGCCCCACTGCCTGTTAGCTGCTGTTTAACTTCTTCTCTAACTTGTACGTTTACTCCCAATTTTTCCGCCTCCTTTTCTCAGTCTCTGGTGGAATAAAACAAAAAAGCTTTTCCATCCCTACACAAAGAAACATGTTCTTCGCATAGGGATGAAAAAGCTTCATGGTACCACCCTAGTTCGCTGCGCAACCGCAGCCTCATAGATAAGCAATGCTTATCCGTTGTTAACGATGCCTTTTAACTTGCAAGTCACCGGAATTACCTAAACAGCCAAAGCTTTTCAGCAATTCACTCAGAGGGGATGTCGCAAAAGGTTGTATTACCGGCTTCCACCTATACCGGCTCTCTGTGAATACGACTTCCATTTGCTTTAACCTCGTCATTGAGTTGAACGTATATTTGATTGAGATAATTCCTGTTTTATACTACATTTAAATGATCGGTATAGACTTTTACGCCGTCGTTCTGAACAAGCTCCCTGAACGACTCAAGTAAATCATTTGTAACTGGACCCGGCTTTCCTTCGCCGATTACCCGACCATCCACTTTTATTACGGAAATTACTTCAGCAGCAGTTCCTGTTAAGAACACTTCGTCTGCAACATAAACATCGTGTCTTGTAAAAACTCCTTCTTGTATGTCATAGCCCTTTTGAACAGCTACATCCATGATGGCATTACGTGTAATTCCTTCAAGTGCACCTACATAGCCTGGAGGTGTCAGTATCTTATTTTTTCGGACAATGAAAATGTTATCCGCTGAACCTTCAGCTACATAACCCTGGTCATTTAACATAAGCGCTTCAGAAACACCTGCGAGATTAGCTTCAAGTTTCACTAAAATGTTGTTCATATAATTTAATGATTTAACTTTCGGGCTTAACACATCTGAGCGGCTTCTTCTTGTAGCTACCGAAACAATTTCGATTCCCGTTTCATACATTGATTTAGGAAATAATGATAAGGGTTCAGCTATTACAATTACACTTGGATGAGAACAGCTGTAAGGATCCAATCCAAGATTTCCTACTCCTCTTGAAACGATAAGACGAACATACGCATCTTTAAATTTGTTTTCTCTAAGCGTTTGAACAACAATGCTAGTCATTTCTTCGAAAGTATGTGGAATCTCAAGCATCACTGATTTTGCTGAATCGTAAAGCCGCTCTAAATGTTCTTCCAGCCGAAAGACATTTCCATTGTAAGAACGGATTCCTTCGAACACTCCATCACCGTATAAAAAGCCATGATCGTAAACTGAAATTTTAGCGTCTTCTTTTTTGACGAATTCACCATTTAAATAAATTACTTGTTCGCTCATGATGTCCACTTCTTTCTCGAAAGTTTTATAATATGCAATATATCGAATTCTGTATGCGTTTTGTAAATTGTTGCTATCATATCGCCTATTCAGAAGTGTGTCAATGAACATAATGTAAATTTTTTATTAATTTTGAATATTCACAGATAATGTATCCGTTTTCATTGTTGGTACCACTAGATTTATATTGTTATTTAAAAAGTTTGAATATTTTATGAACATTCATTAATTTTACCGATAAATTCTTTTCTACTTCAATACAAACACAAAGAAAGACCCTGCCTCATTAGTAATGAGACAGGGTCTTAAATTAACACTCAGCAGTTATTATTTAGTGATTGTAGCAACAACGCCAGCGCCTACAGTACGTCCACCCTCACGGATAGAGAACTTAGTTCCTTCTTCAAGTGCGATAGGAGAGATTAGAGAAACGATCATTTCGATGTTATCTCCAGGCATAACCATTTCTACACCTTCAGGAAGGTTACAAACACCAGTTACATCAGTTGTACGGAAGTAGAACTGTGGACGGTAGTTTGTGAAGAATGGAGTGTGACGTCCACCCTCTTCTTTTGAAAGAACATAAACTTCAGCTTTGAACTCAGTGTGTGGAGTAATCGTACCTGGCTTAGCCAATACTTGTCCACGTTGTACGTCGTCACGAGAAACCCCGCGAAGAAGTGCACCGATGTTGTCGCCAGCTTCAGCGTAGTCAAGCAATTTACGGAACATTTCTACACCTGTTACAGTTGTAGATTTTGGTTCTTCAGTAAGACCGATGATATCAACGTTGTCACCAATTTTGATTTGTCCGCGTTCAACACGTCCAGTAGCAACCGTACCACGGCCAGTGATTGAGAATACATCCTCAATAGGCATCATGAATGGTTTTTCAGTGTCACGAGCTGGAGTAGGGATATACTCATCAACTGCGTTCATCAATTCGACGATTTTATCTTCCCATTCTGCTTCTCCTTCAAGAGCTTTAAGAGCAGAACCTTTGATGACAGGAATGTCATCGCCAGGGAAGTCATATTCAGAAAGAAGATCGCGGACTTCCATTTCAACTAATTCAAGAAGTTCTTCATCATCTACCATGTCGCATTTGTTCATGAATACAACTAGGTAAGGAACACCAACTTGACGTGAAAGAAGAATGTGCTCACGAGTTTGTGGCATTGGGCCATCAGCAGCAGATACTACCAGGATCCCGCCGTCCATTTGAGCAGCACCAGTGATCATGTTTTTAACATAATCGGCGTGTCCAGGGCAATCCACGTGTGCATAGTGGCGAGTTTCAGTTTCATACTCAACGTGTGAAGTATTGATCGTGATACCGCGCTCTTTTTCTTCAGGAGCGTTGTCGATTTGAGCGTATGAACGAGCTTCCCCGCCTGATTTTTTAGCTAGAACTGTAGCGATTGCTGCAGTCAAAGTTGTTTTACCATGGTCAACGTGACCAATTGTACCAATATTCGCGTGCGTTTTAGAACGATCAAATTTAGCTTTTCCCATTAGAAAAATCCTCCTCAAAATGTAAGTGAATGTTTGTTTGAAGTGCCGGAATAATAGGGCCCTATTATTCCGGACATACAAACTATTTATACTTTATTAAAGATCAAAATTCAATTATTGACCTTTATTTTTTTTGATAATTTCTTCGGAAATTGATTTCGGTACTTCTTCATAGTGATCGAAGTGCATTGAGAACACACCACGACCTTGCGTATTTGAACGCAATGAAGTTGCATAACCGAACATTTCTGCAAGAGGTACCATAGAACGAACGACTTGCGCGTTTCCGCGAGCGTCCATACCTTCTACACGGCCTCGGCGTGACGTAATGTCACCCATGATATCTCCAAGGTACTCCTCAGGGATAACAACCTCAACACGCATGATTGGCTCAAGAAGAACCGGTCTAACTTTAGAAATTGCATTTTTTAGTGCCATAGAAGCAGCAACTTTAAATGCCATCTCATTCGAGTCAACATCATGATAAGATCCGTCGAACAAACGAGCTTTGATATCAATCAAAGGATATCCGGCAATAACACCATTGTCTAGTGAGTCACGAAGACCCGCTTCAACTGCTGGGATGTATTCACGTGGAACAACACCACCAACGATGCCATTTTCAAATTCAAAACCTGCTCCTTCTTCGTTTGGAGAGAATTCAATCCAAACGTGTCCGAATTGTCCACGTCCACCAGATTGGCGTACGAATTTGCCTTCAACTTTAGCAGACTCACGGAATGTCTCACGGTAAGACACCTGAGGTGCACCCACGTTAGCTTCTACGTTGAACTCACGGCGCATACGGTCAACTAGGATATCAAGGTGAAGTTCACCCATCCCTGCGATGATTGTTTGACCAGTTTCCTGGTCAGTATGTGCACGGAAAGTTGGATCTTCTTCTTGCAACTTGCCAAGAGCTTGACCCATTTTATCTTGATCGGCTTTAGACTTAGGTTCCACAGAAAGTGAAATAACTGGTTCTGGGAATACCATACGCTCAAGAATTACCTGTTGTTTCTCGTCACTTAAAGTATCACCTGTTGATGTATCTTTAAGGCCGATAGCAGCAGCAATATCTCCGCAATATACTTCAGCGATTTCTTCACGGGAGTTTGCGTGCATTTGAAGGATACGTCCAACGCGCTCACGCTTGCCTTTAGAAGAGTTCTGGACATATGAACCAGATTTAAGAGAACCGGAATACACACGGAAGAAAGTTAACTTCCCAACGTATGGATCTGTCATTACTTTAAACGCCAACGCAGAAAATGGTTCGTCTTCGCTAGGTTTACGCAATACCTCTTCATCTGAATCTGGAAGAACGCCAGTCATTGGTGGTACGTCCAATGGAGATGGTAGGTAATCAATTACTGCATCAAGCATTAATTGAACTCCTTTATTTTTAAATGCACTTCCACAAACTACTGGGTAAAACTCAACATCCAGTGTTCCTTTACGGATACCAGCTTTAAGTTCTTCCTTAGTGATTTCTTCTCCACCAAGGTATTTTTCCATTAAGTCTTCATCAAGCTCAGCAACAGCTTCCACTAATTTAGTGTGCCACTCCTCAGCAAGTTCTTTATACTCTTCAGGAATTTCGCCTTCTGTGATTTCAGTTCCCAAATCGTTTGCATAGAAGCGCGCGTTCATTTCAACAAGGTCAATAATTGCTGAAAAGTCGTCTTCTGCGCCGATTGGCAACTGGATCGGATGAGCATTAGCCTGCAAACGGTCATGTATTGTGCCTACAGAGTAAAGAAAATCAGCACCGATTTTATCCATTTTATTGATGAATACGATACGTGGAACTCCGTATGTCGTAGCTTGACGCCAAACTGTTTCAGTTTGGGGCTCAACACCTGATTGAGCATCAAGTACTGTAACTGCACCATCAAGTACGCGCAATGAACGTTCAACTTCAACAGTGAAGTCTACGTGTCCTGGGGTATCGATAATGTTAACACGGTGGTTTTTCCATGAAGCGGTTGTAGCAGCAGATGTGATAGTAATTCCACGTTCCTGCTCTTGCTCCATCCAGTCCATTTGAGAAGCACCTTCATGCGTTTCCCCAATTTTGTGGATTCTACCAGTGTAATATAAAATACGCTCCGTAGTAGTCGTTTTACCAGCATCAATGTGTGCCATGATCCCGATATTACGTGTTTTGTCTAAGGAGAACTCTCTAGCCATGTTGTTTTTCTCCTTCCGTTTCGGATTAAGATGTAAACATCTCGAAAGAAATTACCAGCGATAGTGAGCAAACGCTTTGTTTGCTTCCGCCATTTTATGAATATCTTCACGTTTTTTAACAGCTGCACCAGTGTTGTTAGCAGCATCCATGATTTCATTAGCCAAACGCTCTTCCATTGTTTTCTCTCCACGAAGACGTGAATAGTTTACAAGGTAGCGAAGACCTAGAGTTGCACGGCGTTCAGGACGAACTTCAACCGGTACCTGATAGTTTGCACCACCAACACGGCGAGCGCGTACTTCAAGAACTGGCATAACGTTAGTCAATGCTTGTTCGTATACTTCAATTGGATCTTTACCGCTGCGTTCTTTAACTAACTCAAACGCTCCGTATAGGATCTTTTGTGAAGTACCTCTTTTTCCGTCAACCATCATTTTATTAATTAAGCGTGTCACCAATTTCGAATTATAAATTGGATCTGGCAACACATCACGTTTAGCTACAGGACCTTTACGAGGCATGTATGTTCCTCCTTTCAACGAATTCTCTTCGTTAATTTAAATTATTATTTTTTTACTTTAGGACGTTTAGTTCCGTATTTAGAACGGCTTTGCATACGACCGCTTACTCCAGCTGTATCAAGTGCTCCACGTACGATATGGTAACGTACACCCGGTAAATCTTTTACGCGTCCGCCGCGAAGAAGAACTACACTGTGCTCTTGAAGGTTGTGACCTTCTCCAGGGATGTAAGCATTAACCTCGATTTGGTTAGTTAACCGTACACGGGCATATTTACGTAATGCCGAGTTTGGTTTTTTTGGTGTCATCGTACCAACACGAGTACATACTCCACGTTTTTGTGGTGACGTCACGTTAGTTTGTGACTTTTTAAAGCTGTTGTACCCTTTGTTTAGCGCTGGTGAACCTGATTTTGTAGTCTTTGGTTTACGAGGCTTGTTAACTAATTGGTTAATTGTAGGCATCGATTTTTTCCTCCTCTCAAAAGGTGTTCTAATACCACATATCCAGGTGGTTCATTTTTGGGTAAAAAACAAAGTCTTTGTGTTTTACACAAAAACTGTTATCCAGTAATAGCCACAGCAGCTGCACCGACATTAATGCCACATGCTTTGCCAAGCTTCAATCGTGAATCTGCAAATTCGATCCGAACACCTTTTTCTAAGGCTAGTTGGATAATCTGTTCGGTCATTCGATCGTCCGCGTCTTTTGCCACTATTATCTCTTGGACAATACCGCTTTTTAATGCTTTTACTGTCTGTTTTATACCGATGATTACTTCACTTGCCTGTTTTACTTTTTCATTAGACATTTGCATATCCTCCAAAGTGTCAGACCGTTAACCATCAACCCTCAACATATTATCATTCTATGACAATACTGTCAACTCAATTCTTAAAAAATCCCGGGGAGACTGTTAAAAGCTCCCCCGGAATCTAAAAATCTATTTTATGACTCTGTACCGACAATTTCCTGCTTCGCTGCTTTTTCGCTTTGAGCAATTTTAATTTGACGGTAACGCTGCATTCCTGTTCCAGCCGGAACAAGTTTACCGATAATGACATTCTCTTTCAATCCTAGAAGCTCATCACGTTTTCCTTTGATCGCTGCATCCGTTAAGACACGAGTCGTTTCTTGGAATGATGCGGCTGATAGGAATGATTCTGTTTCAAGTGACGCTTTCGTAATCCCAAGAATTACAGGACGGCTTGTCGCTGGCAAGTTGCCTTCCAGCACTGCTTTAACGTTGGCTTCAGTAAATTGGTGAATATCCAATAGTGAACCTGGTAGCAATTCAGTATCGCCGGCTTCAATTACACGAACTTTACGGAACATTTGACGAACCATAACTTCTACGTGCTTATCGCCGATTTCTACCCCTTGCATGCGGTATACTTTTTGAACTTCTTTCAATAGATACACTTGAACAGCCTGAACATCTTTTACTTGAAGCAATTGCTTTGGATCGATTGAACCATCCGTCAACACTTCGCCCCGAACGATGGCATCATCAACTTGAACCTTGATGCGCGCATTGTATGGAGCTAAATATTTACGTGTTTCGACTTCCCCTTGAATCGTTACTTCTTTCTGGCCTTCGCGAATTTCTTCAATTTCAGTAACTGTACCTGTAATTTCTGAAATAACTGCCTGACCTTTCGGGTTACGTGATTCAAATATTTCCTGAATACGCGGAAGACCTTGTGTAATATCGTCTCCTGCGACTCCGCCTGTGTGGAATGTACGCATTGTAAGCTGAGTTCCTGGTTCACCGATTGATTGAGCGGCAATAATACCTACTGCTTCGCCTACTTCAACTTCGTCTCCAGTTGCCAAGTTAGTACCGTAGCATTTCTTACAAACGCCGTGTTTCGTATTACATGTAAACGCAGAGCGGATTGTTACTTCTTTAATGCCCGCTTCAAGAATAAGGCGAGTCAAATCTTGTGTAATCAATTCGTCTTTTGCTACAATTATTTCTTTTGTTTCAGGATGGCGAATTGTTTTCTTAGCATGACGGCCGACGATTCGCTCATCAAGCTCTTCAATCACTTCTGTTCCTTCCATCAACGCCCCTACCAGCAGGCCTCTGTCCGTTCCACAGTCATTTTCGCGAACAATTGCATCTTGTGCAACGTCTACCAAACGACGAGTCAAATAACCAGAATCGGCTGTTTTAAGTGCTGTATCGGCAAGACCTTTACGAGCACCGTGAGTAGAGATGAAATATTCTAGTACAGTCAATCCTTCACGGAAGGAAGATTTAATCGGAAGTTCGATGATCCGCCCAGCCGGGTTGGCCATCAATCCGCGCATACCAGCAAGCTGCGTAAAGTTTGATGCGTTACCACGTGCTCCGGAATCACTCATCATAAAGATTGGATTTAAGTTATCAAGAGATGCCATTAGTTTGCTCTGGATGATATCTTTTGCATTGCTCCAATACGAAATAACGCGTGCATATCGTTCTTCTTCTGTAATCAATCCGCGACGGAATTGCTTCATTACTTTATCAACGTTTTCTTGTGCATCAACCAGAATTTCTCCCTTGTCCGGAAGAACTACGATATCTGCTACGCCAACAGTGATGCCGGCTTGCGTAGAGTATTTGAATCCAAGGCTCTTCATTCGGTCAAGCATTTTCGAAGTTTCCGTAATATGGAAACGTTTGAATACTTCTGCAATGATTTCCCCGAGAATTTTCTTCTTGAATGGTGTTACAAGTTCCGCTTCTTCAATATGCTTACGGATATCAGTCGTTGTAGCAACGAAGTATTTCGCTGGTGTTTCCACCTGCAAGTTGAAATCAGTCGGCTCATTAATATAAGGGAATGACTTCGGCAGAATTTCATTGAAAATAATTTTACCGACAGTAGTCAATAAAAGCATTTTGTTTTGTTCTTCTGTGAACGTCGGATTATTAACAGCTCCAGCTTGAATCGCAATACGTGTATGCAAGTGCACATGGCCTGTTTGATAAGCAATCATTACTTCTTCAGGTCCTGAGAAAGTAGCCCCTTCTCCTGTAGCACCTTTACGCTCAAGTGTTAAGTAATAGTTCCCTAAAACCATATCCTGAGATGGTGTTACAACAGGTTTTCCGTCTTTTGGATTCAAAATGTTCTGAGCTGCAAGCATCAATAATCTTGCTTCTGCCTGTGCTTCGGATGATAAAGGTACGTGAACAGCCATTTGGTCACCATCGAAATCGGCGTTGTATGCAGTACATACAAGCGGGTGAAGACGGATTGCTTTGCCTTCAACTAAGGTTGGTTCAAATGCTTGAATACCCAATCTGTGAAGAGTTGGTGCTCGATTCAATAGAACAGGATGCTCTTTGATAACATCTTCCAGTACATCCCAAACTTCAGAATGAAGACGTTCGATTTTGCGTTTTGCACTCTTAATGTTATGAGCCAATCCGCGTTCAACCAATTCTTTCATAACGAACGGCTTGAACAATTCAATTGCCATTCCTTTCGGCAAACCACATTGGTACATTTTCAGGTTAGGTCCAACTACGATAACCGAACGGCCTGAGTAATCTACTCGTTTACCAAGAAGGTTTTGACGGAAACGTCCTTGCTTACCTTTTAACATATGAGAAAGAGATTTCAATGGACGGTTACCAGGTCCTGTGACCGGACGACCACGTCGACCGTTATCGATCAAAGCATCAACAGCTTCCTGAAGCATACGTTTCTCGTTCTGTACAATGATACTCGGTGCACCAAGGTCCAGAAGACGTTTCAAACGGTTATTCCGGTTGATTACGCGGCGATAAAGATCATTTAAATCAGAAGTCGCAAAGCGGCCTCCATCTAATTGAACCATCGGCCGAAGTTCGGGCGGGATAACAGGAAGAACATCAAGAATCATCCAGTCAGGGTTGTTTCCTGAATTACGGAATGACTCAACCACTTCAAGACGTTTAATTGCGCGAGTACGGCGTTGGCCTTGAGCTGTTTTCAATTCTTCTTTCAAAGAGTCTGTTTCACGCTCAAGATCAATTTCCTGCAATAGACGTTTGATTGCTTCTGCTCCCATGGCAGCTTGGAATTTTTTACCAAACTTATCGCGGTATGCACGGTATTCTTTCTCAGATAGAAGCTGTTTCTTTTCAAGTGGTGTATCCGCAGGATCGATTACCACATAAGAAGCGAAGTAAATAACTTCTTCAAGTGAACGCGGAGACATATCCAAGATAAGTCCCATACGGCTAGGGATTCCTTTGAAATACCAAATATGTGAAACAGGAGCTGCTAGTTCAATGTGTCCCATGCGTTCGCGGCGAACTTTTGAACGTGTGACTTCAACGCCACAACGATCACAAACAACACCTTTATAACGGACACGCTTGTATTTACCGCAATGGCATTCCCAGTCTTTTGTAGGACCGAAAATACGTTCACAGAATAACCCATCTTTTTCAGGTTTTAGTGTACGGTAATTGATTGTTTCTGGCTTTTTGACTTCTCCATAAGACCATGAGCGAATTTTATCGGGTGACGCTAATCCGATTTTCATATACTCAAAATTATTAACATCTATCAAGGAGCCTACCTCCCTTTTG
This sequence comes from Planococcus antarcticus DSM 14505, assembly GCF_001687565.2. Classification (NCBI taxonomy): domain Bacteria; kingdom Bacillati; phylum Bacillota; class Bacilli; order Caryophanales; family Caryophanaceae; genus Planococcus; species Planococcus antarcticus. Next base: position 126,448 of record NZ_CP016534.2, on the reverse strand, counting down.
TCTCGAGTTTCTGTACGGCTCTTCCTCGGTAATGGCTAAGTGAATAAATGGAGAACGGCCGATTAAAGCCGTTCGAATCCAATAGTTATTAATCAATTGTTCCAACCGGTGCTTCTTTATCTGCGATTGGTAGGATATTCAATGAATCTGCAGGCTGAAGATCTTCTTCTTCATCCAAATCGCGCAATTCAATTTCTTCATCATCAATTGTCAACATCTTAACGTCCATCCCTAAACTTTGAAGCTCTTTGATCAAAACTTTAAATGATTCCGGCACACTTGGCTCCGGTACACTTTCACCTTTAACAATTGCTTCGTAAGTTTTCACACGACCTACCACATCATCTGACTTCACCGTTAAGATTTCTTGTAATGTATGGGCAGCACCATATGCTTCAAGTGCCCATACTTCCATTTCACCAAAACGCTGTCCGCCGAATTGCGCTTTACCGCCCAATGGCTGTTGTGTAACCAATGAGTAAGGTCCAGTTGAACGGGCATGCAATTTATCATCGACCATGTGGGCAAGTTTAATCATGTACATGATTCCTACAGACACACGGTTATCGAATGCTTCACCAGAACGGCCATCATAAAGAATCGTTTTACCATCGCGTGGCATTCCTGACTCTTCCATAGTTTCCAACACATCTTCTTCATTCGCTCCATCAAATACAGATGAAGCCATATGAATTCCGAGTGAACGGGAAGCCATTCCAAGGTGCAACTCAAGTACCTGACCGATATTCATACGGGATGGTACACCAAGTGGGTTCAACATAATGTCGACTGGTGTGCCATCTGGCATGAATGGCATATCTTCTTCAGGCAGAATCCTTGAGATAACACCTTTGTTTCCGTGGCGTCCAGCCATTTTATCGCCGACAGAGATTTTACGTTTTTGAACGATATATGCACGCACCAGCTGGTTAACACCCGGTGGCAGTTCATCTCCATCTTCACGATTGAAGATTTTAACGTCCAATACAATACCGCCAGCACCGTGAGGCACTCGCAATGAAGTATCGCGAACTTCGCGTGCTTTTTCGCCGAAAATGGCATGAAGAAGACGTTCTTCAGCAGTCAATTCAGTAACCCCTTTAGGTGTTACTTTACCAACAAGAATATCCCCATCTTTCACTTCAGCTCCGACACGGATAATTCCTCGGTCATCCAAGTTACGCAATGCATCTTCCCCAACGTTCGGAATGTCACGCGTAATTTCTTCTGGTCCAAGTTTCGTATCACGTGAATCAGATTCATACTCTTCTATATGGACAGATGTATAAACATCGTCTTTTACTAAACGTTCACTCATGATGATCGCATCTTCGTAGTTAAAACCATCCCATGTCATGAAGGCAACCAGTACGTTTCTCCCTAATGCCATCTCTCCGCGTTCCATTGAAGGTCCGTCAGCTAAAATGTCACGTGTTGAAATGCGGTCTCCGACTTTAACAATTGGACGCTGGTTATAACTTGTTCCTTGGTTAGAACGAACGAATTTCTGCAATCGATAAGTATCAAGGTCGCCTTTGACTTCATTGCCATCCACAACTTCAATGCGGCGGACTGCGATTTCTTTAGCTTCCACATACTCCACAATACCATCATTTTTTGATACTACAGCGGCACCGGAATCACGCGCTGCTAAGTGTTCCATTCCGGTACCTACAAAAGGAGCTTCTGGGTTTAACAACGGAACCGCTTGACGCTGCATGTTTGCTCCCATTAATGCTCGGTTGGAGTCATCGTTTTCAAGGAACGGGATACAGGCTGTCGCTACAGAAACAACCTGCTTCGGTGAAACATCCATGTAGTCGATGTTGCTGCGTTTGTAAACAGTGTTCTCACCGCGGAAACGTGCAACAACGCCTTCTTCGACGAATGAACCATCGTCATTCAGCTTCGAATTGGCCTGAGCCACCACATAATTGTCTTCTTCATCAGCAGTCAAGTAATCAATGTGTTCTGTAACTAAGCCAGATTCACCATCTACGCGACGATAAGGAGTTTCAATGAAACCGAACTTATTCACTTTCGCAAATGTTGAAAGTGTGTTGATCAACCCAATATTGGGTCCCTCAGGTGTCTCAATCGGACACATACGACCATAGTGGGAATAGTGAACGTCACGTACTTCAAAGCCTGCACGTTCACGTGTTAAACCACCGGGCCCAAGCGCCGATAGACGGCGTTTGTGCGTCAGTTCAGCTAGTGGATTGGTTTGATCCATAAACTGAGAAAGCTGCGAACTACCGAAGAACTCTTTAATGGATGCAATAACCGGACGGATATTGATCAATTGCTGAGGAACGATTGCCTGCGTATCATTGATGGACATCCGCTCACGAACCACGCGCTCCATACGGGATAAACCGATACGGAATTGATTTTGCAGCAGTTCGCCTACTGAGCGGAGACGACGGTTACCAAGATGGTCAATATCATCTGTGTTTCCGACACCATGAAGAAGGTTAAAGAAGTAACTGATAGAAGAAATAATATCAGCCGGTGTTACGTGCTTGATTTTATCTTCTATATAAGCGTTGCTGATGACAGTGACTTCTTTTTGGTCTTCATTGTTTGGTGCGTAGATTTTGATCGACTGCAAGGTAACTTCACCTTCCAGAACGCCACCCACTTGGGAAACAGTATGGAAACCAACTCCATTTTCCAAGTTAGGAATTAAACGATCAAGTACACGTCGATCAATCAACGTGCCAGCTTCAACTAGAATTTCACCCGTTTCAGGATCCGCCAGTGTTTCAGCGATTGTCTGATTGAAAAGACGGTTCTTGATGTGAAGCTTTTTGTTCATTTTGTAACGGCCGACATTGGCCAGGTCATAGCGTTTTGGATCGAAGAAGCGTGAATACAGTAAACTCTTCGCGCTTTCAACTGTTGGCGGTTCACCAGGGCGTAAGCGTTCATAAATTTCAAGAAGCGCTTTTTCTGTGCTCTCTGTGTTGTCTTTGTCAAGCGTGTTTTGAAGAAATTCGTTATCTCCAAGTAAATCAATGATTTCCTGGTCAGATCCGAAACCAAGAGCTCTTAAAAGAACCGTTACCGGTAATTTACGTGTGCGATCAATTCTGACATACACGACATCTTTAGCATCTGTTTCATATTCTAACCATGCTCCACGGTTTGGAATAACAGTTGCCCCAAAGCCTTTTTTACCATTTTTATCTGTCTTGTCATGGAAATAAACACTTGGCGAACGAACCAATTGGGAAACGATGACGCGTTCTGCGCCATTGATGACGAAAGTACCTGTTTCTGTCATTAACGGGAAATCTCCCATAAAGACATCCTGTTCTTTCACTTCATCTGTTTCTTTGTTGTGCAGACGCACTTTAACACGCAAAGGTGCCGCATAAGTAACGTCACGCTCTTTCGATTCATCAACTGGATACTTTGGTTCCGCGAGACTGTAATCAACAAACTCCAGTGATAGATTGCCTGTGAAATCTTCAATCGGTGAGATATCCCGGAACATTTCACGAAGCCCTTCTTCGAGGAACCATTCGTAAGATGATGATTGAATTTCAATCAAGTTCGGAAGATCCAGCACTTCACTGATTCTCGAAAAACTTCTGCGTTGACGATGTTGACCGTACTGAACTAGTTGACCTACCAACTTATTCACCCCTCAATAAAGCGATTATAGGTCTTTGCGATTTCTACAAAATAGTGTATGATATCGAAAAGACAAAAAGAAAACGAGACTAAAGATCAGCTCATTTTCGGTTTACACGTGATTAGCTCTGTCGCCATGCCAAAGCCCGAAAAAGGGCAAACGACCTCAAAATAATAAATTTTGCATTTCATTATAATAACACAGCCGTTTTGTCAAGTCAAACTTTTCTGGCTTCAAAAATAAAGTAACCTTTTTTCTTATCAACCACTCTGACTTCTCCGAAAAGCTCTTCCAGTTTTACCTGCGTAGAAGGGGCACCCTGCTTTTTCTGGATAACCACCCACAATGATCCCCCCTCCGCTAATTTTTCAGCAGCTTCTTCATAAAAACGAAAAATGGTTTCTTTGCCTGCTCTGATCGGCGGGTTTGTTAAAATTGCAGAGAAATCAGAAGTTACAACAGCGTCGAGACCATCACTTTCGTAAATCTGGACATTGGAGATATCGTTTTTTTCAACGTTTATTTTTGCCAGTTCAATGGCTCGTGTATTAACGTCCACCATGTGCACTTGTTTGTGAGGAAATGCTTTTGCAAGCACCATTCCGATGGGCCCGTACCCGCAGCCCACATCCAGCACTGGTCCATCTATCTCAGCTTCTTCGAATGTCTCGATCAATAGACGCGAACCAAAGTCGACTTCACTTTTGCTGAAAACACCTGTATCAGTCTGGAAACGGATTTTTTTGCCAAGTAACACGTCTGTCCACTCTCGAGGATTGCTTTTTGTTTGAGGGTTTTTGGAATAATAATGCTGAGACATATAAAGTCCTCCTTGCGTTCACTTTAGTGGGGGCAGCTGCCCGTTATGCAAATGAATTTAAAAAAAGGAAAGCCCGTCGGTATACACTGACGAGTTTTCCTTTCTTGTTTATAAATTCATGAAATTACTTAACTTCTACTGATGCGCCAACTTCTTCAAGTTTGCCTTTGATTTCTTCAGCATCTTCTTTAGAAACGCCTTCTTTGATAGCTTTAGGAGCTTCGTCTACAAGAGCTTTTGCTTCTTTAAGACCAAGACCAGTTACTTCACGTACTGCTTTGATTACTTTGATTTTTGAATCGCCTGCAGAATTAAGAACAACGTCGAATTCAGTTTGTTCTTCTTCAACAGCACCGCCAGCTGCTGCTGCTGCAACTGGAGCTGCAGCAGTTACGCCGAACTCTTCTTCGATTGCTTTTACTAGGTCGTTAAGTTGAAGAACTGTCATTTCTTTGATTGCGTCTAAGATTTGTTCGTGTGTCATTATAGTTTCCTCCTATTGATAGGTAATTTTTTTTGTACTTAACCGGCTAACTTATTAAGCGCCTTGTTCTTCTTTTTGATCTGCAACTGCTTTTGTAGTAGCTGCAAAGTTGCGGATTGGAGCTTGTAGTACACTGAGTAGCATAGATAGTAAACCATCGCGTGATGGAAGTTCTGCCAGTGCTTTCATATCTTCAGCAGATGAGACTAAACCTTCAATAATACCCGCTTTGATTTCAAGCGCTTCGTTTGTTTTAGCGAAATTGTTGATAATTCTCGCTGGCGCTACTACATCTTCGTTAGAAAATGCAATTGCGTTTGGTCCTGTAAAGTGTTCGTTGATCGCTTCAAGTCCGTGCATTTCTGTCGCACGACGAGTCATTGAGTTTTTGTAAACCTTAAACTCAACACCTGCTTCACGAAGCTGTTTACGAAGTTCTGTTAATTGTGCAACATTCAATCCACGGTAATCAACAACTACAACCGAAGCTGCAGCGCCGAACTTATCAGCGATTGTTTGCACGACAACTTTTTTCGTTTCAACTGCTTTGCCCATTTTGGCACCTCCTATAGATTTTTCATTTATACCGTCCATAAGAAAAGCCTCTGGTCCATTACAGACACAGAGGCATAAAATCAGCATCAAAAAGATGTTTACTGAATTCATCATGTCCTCGGCAGGGATAAATTAAGCGACTAGCGCCCCTACTGTCTGCGGTACAAATGGGTATTTCACAACTCCGCTAGTATAGCAGAGCGAAAATACGATGTCAATATCTTATTTAGCAACTACTTTAGATGGATCTACTTTAACAGCAGGTCCCATTGTAGTAGTAACGTTTAGTGATTTGATGTAAGTACCTTTAGCAGAAGATGGCTTCGCTTTTTGTACTACGTCATAGATTGCTTCTAAGTTTTCAGCAAGTTTGCTGTCATCAAAAGAAACTTTCCCGATTGGAGCATGGATGATACCTGTTTTGTCTGCACGGTATTCCACTTTACCAGCTTTGATTTCCTGAACAGCTTTCGTTACATCAAATGTAACTGTGCCTGTTTTCGGGTTTGGCATTAAGCCTTTTGGCCCTAAAACGCGTCCAAGTTTACCAACTTCACCCATCATGTCAGGAGTTGCAACGATCACGTCGAAATCAAACCATCCTTTTTGGATTTTTTCGATATATTCAGCGTCGCCTACGAAATCTGCGCCTGCTGCTTCAGCTTCTTTAAGTTTTTCGCCTTTTGCGAAAACTAAAACGCTTTGAGTTTTACCAGTTCCGTTTGGAAGTACTACTGCCCCACGGATTTGCTGGTCGTTCTTACGCGTGTCAATTCCTAGACGGAAAGCCACTTCTACTGTAGCGTCGAAGTTTACTGTGCTTGCTTTTTTAGCAAGTTCGATAGCTTCTTTTGCTTCGTATAGTTTAGAACGGTCAATCAATTTTGCTGCATCTTGTAATTTTTTTCCTGTTTTAGCCATTTTAAACGTCCTCCTTGTTGTGGTATAACGGAATGAACCTCCCACGATTAAAGGCTGCGCGGTTCATGATGAACTGCGCAACCCATCCAAAAACAACTACTCGAATTAGTCTTCGATTGTGATGCCCATACTGCGAGCAGTACCTTCAACCATCAACATTGCAGCTTCTACTGAAGCAGCATTTAGATCTGGCATTTTAGTTTCTGCGATTTCGCGAACTTTGTCGCGTTTCACAGTCGCTACTTTATTGCGGTTCGGTTCGCCTGAACCTGATTCAATACCGGCTGCTACTTTTAATAGAACAGCTGCGGGTGGAGTTTTCGTAATGAATGTAAATGAACGATCTTCAAATACTGAAATCTCAACTGGAATGATCAGTCCTGCTTGATCTGCCGTACGCGCGTTGAACTCTTTACAGAAGCCCATGATGTTAACACCTGCTTGACCCAATGCTGGACCAACTGGTGGCGCTGGATTAGCTTTTGCTGCAGGAATCTGCAATTTTACAACTTTAACAACTTTTTTAGCCACGAAACACACCTCCTTAAGTCCGTGATGTGGTAATAGGGTTTCCCCTCCCACTCAAATATCTGTCTGTCAACGATGTTGATAGAATTAGCTAAATTGTACAGATTGTCCTATGACAGTCTGACCTATGAAATAATACCATTAATAATCCAAAATAGCAAGGGGCTTTTATACTTTTTGAACTTGCTCGAAATCTAGTTCCATTTTGGTTTCGCGGCCGAAGATATCAATCGACACTTTAACTTTGCCTTTTGTATCATCAATTTCTTCCACTTTCCCTTGGAAGTTGGCAAATGGCCCTTCCATCACTTCAACTGTATCAGCAACTGCAAAGTCGATATCCATCTTGCGTTCTGTCATTCCCATCTGTTTCAGGATGAAATCTACTTCTTCATCTAGTAAAGGCGTCGGTTTTGCTCCCCCGCCTGATGAACCGATAAATCCTGTAACACCTGGTGTATTTCTAACCACATACCAGGATTCATCTGTCATGATCAACTCGACCAAGACATACCCCGGGAATGTTTTACGCATGACTGTTCGTTTCTTGCCATCTTTGAAATCTGTTTCCTGTTCTTCCGGAATGATGACGCGGAAGATAAGATCTTCCATGCCCATTGTTTCAACACGCTTTTCCAGGTTCGCCTTAACTTTGTTCTCATAACCGGAATAAGTGTGGACTACATACCAATTTTTCTCCATAATCGTGCGGACTAAGAGTCCATCCCTCCTTTTTTACCAAATGAAAAAGCCCGTTCTCATAGAATGACGGGCTATTTTTTATGCGCTATTCTTGTCGAACAACTTATAGTGCTACGAACCAACGGAATAATTCCGAGATGCCTGCATCGACTATTGTGAAAAAAAGAGCCATAAAAATACAAGTAGAAAGAACAACAATTGTATAACGAGTTAGTTCTTTTCGTTTTGGCCAGCTAACTTTCCGCATTTCCGAAACGACATTTTTTAAAAAACCGCCAATGTTACCCATTATTTAAAAAACCTCCGAATTTCAAAATCACTCTATATCGTCCGGCATTCAGTTAAAATTCATATCGTTTGTTTATGCACGGTATGCTCATTGCAATGAGCACAGAATTTTTTGAGTTCCAAACGTGTGCTGGATTCCGCTATTGTAGGAACCGTATAATTGCAGTATGCACATTTTGAGCAGCTTAATACAATTTTTTAACCATATTATCACCTTATTTATGTTTAAAGCTTTTTCAAGGTTATCACCTTGAAACAGACATGTCAACCGCACTTCAGGAGCTCGGCATCTCATTGATCTGTAAGTGGCGTTCTAGTTTCCGTTTGACCCGCTGTAAAGCGTTATCAATTGATTTCACGTGGCGCTCGAGCTTTTCTGAAATTTCCTGATAGGATTGACCATCTAAATAAAGAGTCAGCACCTCGCGCTCAAGTTCACTTAATACTTCTCCCATTTTCTCTTCCATATACTGAAATTCCTCATTGTGGATAATCAAATCTTCCGGATCATCCACGCCGTTTCCAGTCAGCACATCCATTAAGGTCCGGTCAGACTCTTCGTCGTAAATCGGCTTGTCGAGGGATATATACGAATTCAGCGGAATATGCTTTTGACGTGTAGCCGTTTTAATGGCCGTGATGATTTGCCGGATAATGCATAATTCCGCAAATGCACGGAAAGAAGACAATTTGTCACTCCGGAAATCACGGATCGCCTTATATAAGCCAATCATGCCCTCTTGGATGATATCTTCTTTATCAGCACCTATCAGGAAATACGACCGGCCTTTCATTCGAACAAAAGGACGAAACTTCGTAATCAAAAAATCCAGTGCTTCCGTGTTTCCACTGTGGACTGAACTGACAAGTTCCTCATCTGTCATGTCGGTGAATCGTTGGGGCTGAACTTGCTCATGATTTTCCACGGGTGATCCCTCCGATTGCGTGAGCCTCGATATCTTCAGTATACAGGAAGAAAAAAATGAGCGTCAACCGTTCATTTCAAGCCTCTTCGCCATTTTTCGAAAATTTCCGCTACTTCTCCGGACAGTGGTATTTTTGAAATTCCGCGCTGCCTCTGGATTTCTTTTACTTTTTTAGTGATGTTCTCCTGGATTTCAGCCATTTCAATTTCCAATTCGCGTGCTGAAATTCGCAACGCGCCTTTGCCAAAAATAACCCATTGCTCTGTTAAATCTGAAGTCGCTACATAAATCTGGTCTCGGCGCGTATATAAACTCGCCACTAATTTTTCAATCCGTTCGTCTGCCGTTTCGCTTTCTTTCGTATAAATGACTTCAACATCGTGGTGCAGGTTTTTGGCCTCGATTCCTGGAACCAGATGGGCATCGAAAACAATAATGACACGCCATCCTTTATAGCTACGGTATTCAGCCATCCGCTCTATGAGACGATCCCTGGCATTCGCCAGTTTATCTTTTTTTAGTTCCTGCAGTTCCACCCAGTCCCCAATGATATTGTATCCATCAACCAGCAGAATATTCATGGCATTAAACCAGTGGATTGCGCTTTCTATAAACTTCGTACACCAATAAACTTGCTGCCACTGAAGCATTCAGCGAAGTGACATGGCCGACCATTGGCAACTGATAAAGAAAATCGCATTTTTCACGTAAAATCCGGCTCATGCCTTTGCCTTCGCTGCCAATAATAACGGCAAGTGGTAAAGACGCGTCCATTTTCCGGTAATCCACCGATTCTTTTGCATCAGTTCCCGCAATCCAAACGCCGCGCTTTTTCAATTCGTCCACAGTCTGCGACAAATTGTTAATACGCACAACCGGCACGTGCTCTATCGCACCTGTCGAAGCCTTTGCCACTACGCCCGTCAGGCCAACTGCCCGGCGTTTGGGAATAATCAAACCATGAACACCGATTGCATCAGCTGTTCTCATAATAGAGCCTAAATTATGTGGATCTTCTAATTCATCTAAAATCAAGAAAAACGGATCTTCATTTCTTGCCGCAGCTGCTTCAAACAAATCATCTAGACTTGCGTAATTATAAGCAGCTACTGCTGCAGCGATTCCTTGATGATTGGTATCCGTCAATCCATCAATTTTTTTCTTTGGAACAGATTGGACGATGACGCCTTTATCTTTTGCTAACTGCAGTAATTCGGTAATACCTTTTTTCTGGACGCCTTCAGCAATCCAGATTTTATTGATATCCCGGTCCGCTCTTAATGCCTCGAGTACAGGATTCTTGCCGCCAATTATTTCAGGTGCCAACTCTTCTTCAGTCATTTCAATACGCCTCCCAGCTCTTCGACAATCTCAATCGCATAGGAAATGATTTCGTCCACACGCGCTTGTTCTTCTTTTAAATACAACCAACCCAGCACCGCTTCAAAAGCCGTGCTGAAATTATAAGTCTGCACATCAGTATTTTTTGGAACAGATCCGGACTTAGCATTACGTCCTCTTCTCATAATCGCCAATTCGGCTTCAGTTAGAAAATTTTCTTCGGTCAGTCGCTTTAGAACCATGGCTTGCGCTTTGGCAGAAACAAAAGTAGTCGACTGGCGATGCAAAATATTCGGTTTAGAACGTCCTGAACGCAATAAATGTTCACGAATCGACTGCTCATACACTGCATCTCCCATATAGGCAAGAGCGAGTGCATTGAGTTGGTCTACATCGTTTTTTCGTAAAATAGTCAATTTATTGCCCTCTTTTCCAGCGCATACCTTGAGCTGTATCTTCTAAAATAATATTTTTTTCTTTAAACAAATCACGGATTTCGTCTGCGCGGGCGAAATCACGATTTTTACGCGCTTCAATGCGTTCTGTCATCAATGCCTCTACTTCTTCGTCTAACAGTTCGTCTTTCTGGCTAAATGGCACGCCTAAAACGCCAGCCAATTCATCAAATACAGCAATAAAAGTCTCTAACACTGATGTCGCTGTTTGCTTTTCCAATAAATATGTATTCGACAAACGAGATAAGTCGAATAGATTTGAAATAGCATTAGCTGTATTAAAGTCATCGTCCATTGTTTTAATAAACGCCGCTTTAATGGTTTCGATTTTATTGATCCAAATATCAGAATGGTCGCCTAGGTCAGCAGACACGCTCAATCGGTGATTCAAGTTAGCATAAGCTGTACGCAGTCGTTCTAGTCCCGCAACCGCATCTTCTACTAATTGCTGCGAGTAGTTGATTGGGTGACGGTAATGAACCGACAACATAAAGAAACGTAGCACTTGTGGGTCTAGTTCTTTCAGTATATCGTTCACCAACACAAAATTATTTAGTGACTTCGACATTTTTTCGTTATCAATATTAATATACCCATTATGCATCCAATAACGCGCAAAAGGTTTGCCCGTTAATGCTTCAGATTGAGCTATTTCATTTTCATGATGCGGGAAAGTCAGATCTTGTCCGCCTGCATGTATATCAATGGTATCACCCAAATGTTCGCGCGCCATTACCGAGCATTCAATATGCCAGCCTGGACGTCCTTTGCCCCATGGACTATCCCATGAAATCTCCTTTGGTTTTGCTGCTTTCCATAAAACGAAATCCAGCTCATCTTCTTTTTTATCGCCTGTTTCAATCCGTGCACCAATCTTTAATTCATCGACCGACTGATGGGACAACTTGCCATAACCGTCAAATTTCCGGGTGCGATAGTAGACATCTCCTTGCGACTCATAAGCATAGCCTTTTTCGATCAGCGTCGAAATAAACTTAATAATTTGAACCATATGGTCTGTTACACGAGGATGCACATCAGCTTCTGTACAACCTAGCGCTTTCGTATCCTCGAAATAGGCAGCAATAAACCGCTCCGCAATTTCCGGAACTTCTTGGCCAAGTTCATTGGCGGCTTTAATCAATTTATCGTCGACATCCGTAAAATTCGACACATATTTCACATCATAGCCCCGGTATTCCAGGTGGCGGCGCACCGTATCGTAGACGATTACGGGGCGCGCATTGCCGATATGGATGTAATTGTAAACGGTCGGTCCGCAAACATACATTTTTACTTTTCCTTCTTCTAAAGGAATGAATTCTTCTTTTTGCCGTGACAATGAATTAAAAATTTGAATACTCATAAACGTTGCCCTTCTTTCTGTCTCGCTTTTTTTAATTCGTCAATTTCATTCTGCAATCTGGCAATCTTCATTTCCATACCATCACATTTATCCATAACGGGATCCGGCATATTCTGATGATTCAAGTCACGCTTCACTTTGACCCCATTCTGAATCACCACCTTACCCGGAATTCCGACTACCGTTGAATTCATCGGTACGTTCTTTAAGACGACTGATCCCGCTCCAACTTTCGAGTTGGCACCAATGACAATCGACCCCAACACTTTGGCGCCGGTCGCAACCAGTACGTTATCTTCCAATGTAGGATGGCGTTTCCCGCGTTCTTTTCCTGTTCCGCCTAACGTTACACCTTGATACAAAGTGACATTGTCACCAATTTCACAGGTTTCTCCGATGACTACACCCATTCCATGGTCAATAAAGAAGCGGCGACCAATAACAGCTCCAGGATGAATTTCGATCCCTGTGAAAAAGCGGCTGATTTGTGAAATGATTCGAGCAATGAAAAACAATTTGTTCTTAAAAAAGAAATGTGCCAAACGATGTGCCCAAATGGCATGCAGACCCGAGTAGGTCAGAATTACTTCCAAATAACTACGCGCTGCTGGGTCCTGTTCAAAAATGACATCAACATCATCTTTCAATAATTTAAACATCTCTCTCGCTTCCTTTCTGATCCAAAATAAAAAGCGCCCCTGTCATGTAAATGACAGAGACGCATAGTTGCGCGGTTCCACTCTGATTAAAAGAACAATGATGCGTCCTTTTCTCTCGAAGGCCCGTAACGCAGGCAAAACGTCTGGTCTACTTGATTCGACTCAGCACTCGGAGAGGCATTTCGATGCAACAGCGGCCCGGATCCCTTTCAGCCGGTGGGGACCTTCTCTAAAGAGCGTGCTGCATGTACTTCTTCCCGTCAACGTTTTTATTAATGGTAGATTCATTTTACACCGTTAACCCAATAAGTCAATGTTACGCACTCGTATAGCGGGAAACACGGGCAATGGCTTTATCTTTTCCTAATAGCGAAATAGAGTCCGGCAATTCAGGTCCATACATTTGTCCGGTGATAACTACGCGAATTGGCATGAACAGGTTCTTGCCTTTATGACCAGTTGATTTCTGGACCGCCTTAATCGCAGCTTTAATTTCAGCCGGCTCAAAGTTTTCCACTAAAGACAATTGCTCTTTGAATGCTGTCATCACTTCAGGGATTTGTTCAGCAGCCAAAATTTCTTTTTCGGCTTCTCCATATGACAGTTCGTCCGTGAAAAACTGCTCGGAAAGCTCGGTTATTTCTGCACCATAGCTCATTTGATCGTGATACAAAGTTACCAACTTATTAGCCCACTCTGTTTGTTCCGGCGTCATGTCTTCCGGCAATTTCCCTGCTTTTTGTAAATGCGGAAGAGATAATTTCACCGCTTCTTCAAGCGATAATTGCTTGATGTACTGGTTGTTCATCCACATCAATTTCTGTTTATCAAACATCGATGGCGATTTAGACAAGCGCTCTACATCAAAAATACGGATCAATTCTTCTTTCGAGAAAATCTCTTCTTCACCTTCAGGAGACCAGCCAAGAAGCGCGAAGAAATTAAATAAAGCTTCTGGAATATAACCTAAATCTTTGTACTGCGAAATAAATTGCAGAATCGATTCATCGCGTTTCGATAACTTTTTACGGTCTTCGTTAATGATCAACGTCATGTGACCGTACCCCGGATAGTCCCAACCAAACGCATCATAGATCATCATCTGTCTTGGTGTATTCGACAAATGTTCTTCCCCGCGGAAAACATGAGAGATTTTCATCAAATGATCATCAATAACAACAGCAAAATTATAAGTTGGGATGCCGGTCGTTTTAACCATCACCCAATCTCCAACATCTTTTGATTCAAATGAAATCGGACCACGTACTAAATCGTTAAACTCATACGTCGTATTAGCAGGAACTTTTGCGCGAAGAGTGAATGATTTGCCTGCTGTTTCTTTTTCAGCAACTTCTTCAGCTGTTAAATTACGGCAAGTACCGCTGTATTGAGGAGCTGCAATACCGGATGCTTTTTGCGCATCGCGTTCTGTTTCCAACTCTTCAGGCGTACAAAAACATTTATAAGCTAGCCCTTTTTCAAGCATTTTCTCTGAATGCTCTTTATACGTATCCAAACGTTCCATTTGACGGTAAGGACCATATTTTCCACCAATATCAATCGATTCGTCGTGCTCGATGCCCAACCATTTTAAATTATCCAGCTGTGACATGATGCCAGTCTCAATGTTGCGGGCCGTATCTGTATCTTCAATCCGGACGATGAATTTGCCGTTATTGTGGCGTGCATATAAGTAATTGAATAATGCTGTACGGGCGCCTCCGATATGCAGATGACCTGTTGGACTCGGGGCGTAACGTACGCGTACTTCTTGTGTCATTTGATTTCCTCCTAAAATGTCTTTATCCTTCTGTTATTCTATCACTCCGCAACATCAAGTGAAACTGGATGTTTGACCAATAAAATCACCGCTAGTGCAGCGATTCCTTCTTCGCGTCCGGTAAATCCAAGATGCTCAGAAGTAGTCGCTTTGACGTTAACCTGAGAAATATTGGCTTCTAATAAGTTCGCAATCGATTCGCGCATTTGTTCAATATAAGGAGCCAATTTCGGTTTTTGAGCAATGACCGTGCAATCGATATTGCCGAGCTCATAGCCCTGTTCTTTCACATACTCCCAAATATGCGTCAAGAGTTTTCGGGAATCGGCGTCTTTAAATTCAGGATCCGTGTCTGGAAAATGCTTACCAATGTCTCCTCCACCTATCGCACCAAGTGCCGCATCCGTAATCGTATGCAATAAAACATCTGCATCTGAATGGCCAAGCAATCCTTTATCATGCTCAATTTCGATGCCCCCTAAAATGAATGGGCGGCCTTCTGCTAGTTGGTGTACGTCATAACCTTGTCCAATTCGAATCATTTCTGTTCCTCCTGTAATCGACTCTCCAGAATAGCTTTTCCATAAATCAAGTCATCTGGCGTCGTCATTTTAATGTTTTCGTATGTACTTTCAACAATAGCCACGGGATAGTTTAAGCGCTCAACGAGCATCGCTTCATCCGTCCCCATAAATCCATCATTGTGGGCTGCTTGAGCTGCCTTCAAGATCAACGAATAGCGGAAAGCCTGCGGCGTTTGGATCATCCACAATTGATTTCGGTCGACTGTTTCTGAAATAATACCATTTTCTACTTTTTTGATAGTGTCTTTGACCGGTACACCGGCAATAGCCGCCCCTGATGCCTGGGCTGTTTTCACTAATCGCTCAATAACTTCTCTATCGATAAAAGGGCGTGCTGCATCGTGTACTAAAACAACGCCACAAGGTGGAATCGCTTCAAGACAGGCCCTGACACTATCCTGTCTTTCCATTCCCCCTGCAGCGTAACCTTGTACTTTCGTAATATTATAGCGTGTTACATAGTCTTCGATCAGTTCACGCTCATGTTCTTTTACTGCCAGCCAAATAGCATCACAATTTGGATCTCGTTGGAAAACCTCTAGCGTGTAAAGGAAAATCGGTTTGCCGAAGAGCTCGAGCAATAATTTGTTTTTATCTGCTTTCATTCGTTTCCCGCTGCCAGCAGCAGGTAAGACGACTGTATAGTTCATTAAAAACATCCTTTATCAATTTGTTGCAGTTTGTTTGCCCTCACGAGGCTTTGCAAAAATCATTCTCCCTGCAGAAGTCTGCAACACACTGGTTACTGTGACGTTGATCGCCTGTCCTATAAACCCTTTGCCGCCTTCAATAACAATCATCGTTCCATCATCTAAATAAGCTATACCCTGGTTTTGCTCTTTGCCATCTTTGATGACCACTACATGCATGTCTTCTCCTGGAATTACGACAGGTTTTACAGCATTTGCCAAGTCATTGATATTCAATACTGGAACATTATGAAGTTCACATACTTTATTAAGATTGAAATCATTGGTCACGACTTGGCCGCCCATTTTTTTTGCAGCGCGCATCAATTTCAAATCGACTTCGCTGACTTCATCAAAGTTTTCCTCCGTGATCATAATAGCGTCCACACGTTCACTTTGAAGTCTTTTTAAAATATCTAAACCGCGCCTGCCGCGTGTTCGTTTTAGCGTATCCGAAGAATCGGCGATATGCTGAAGCTCAGACAAGACAAATTGCGGCACCACGAAAGTACCCTCCATGAAACCAGTTGCTGAAATATCTGCGATCCGGCCATCAATTATGACACTGGTATCAAGTAATTTGTAGGAAGCTTTTTCGACCAGTTCTTCCGCTTCCGGCTTTTTCGCCGGTGCGAATTTAGCTGGTGTCAACATGGTCAATATTTCTTCACGCTTTTGAAACCCTACTTGAAACCCCAAATAGCCGAGTACTACAGAAAGCACTAATGGTGCCACTGTCGCAACTAGCAGAATATCAACCGTACTCAGTGCAAAACCAATCAGAAAAGCTACCACAAGACCAATAACCATTCCCACCGTCCCGAATAAAAGATCCGGCGTTGGAGTACGAAGCAATTTCTCTTCCATCCATTTAATAAAATGGATCAACGAATCTACAAATAATAAAGACAATAAGAAAAAAACAAGAGCACCAACAATTGCTGCTGCATAAGGATTACTGATCCATGGATTGTCAAGAAGGGGAATAAGTTCAAATGCAGATGGCAATAATAAAATTCCGATCGTCGCACCAATAAGCAAAAACATTATTTGAATGATAGGTCTTAACACGAGCTCCACCTCCTTTTTTAATTATACACATTTTAAAACTAGAACGCTCCAATGACTCTTGTTTAGAAATAAAAGGAGGCATAATCGCCTCCTTACTGTGGAAAAATCTCTTTTAATGCATCGTTAACACTTTCTACACCGACTACACGAATTCCTTCCGGATAATCCCAGCCACCTAAATTTGATGCAGGAATAATGGCACGCTTGAATCCAAGTTTAGCCGCTTCTTGAACTCGCTGTTCAATACGCGATACCCGTCTTACTTCACCAGTCAATCCAACTTCACCGATAATGCAGTCGTAAACGTTTGGAGCCTTGTCTCGGAAACTAGAAACAATACTCGCCAGCACAGCTAAATCGATGGCCGGCTCGTCGAGTTTTACGCCACCTGCGACTTTGATGTACGCGTCTTGCGCTTGCAGCAACATTCCCACTCGCTTTTCTAACACTGCCATTAATAGCGTGACACGATTGACGTCAATTCCTGTCGCCATACGTTTTGGATAATTAAAACTGGAAGGTGTCACCAATGCTTGGATCTCGACCAAAATCGGTCGCGTACCTTCCATTGATGCGACTACTGTTGAGCCTGCCGAACCGCTCGAACGCTCTTGCAAAAATAGTTCAGACGGGTTCAGCACTTCTTTCAATCCACCTTGAAGCATCTCAAAAATGGCAATTTCATTCGTTGAGCCAAAACGGTTTTTGACACTACGTAAAATCCGGTACGTATGATGACGTTCGCCTTCAAAATACAGCACCGTATCGACCATATGCTCCAAAATCCGCGGTCCTGCAATTTGACCTTCTTTTGTAACGTGGCCTACGAGGAAAATAGCAATATTCTTCGTTTTCGCAATCCGCATTAATTCTGCGGTACTTTCTCTCACCTGAGTCACACTGCCAGGTGCAGAAGTCACTTCGGGATGATGAACCGTCTGAATTGAATCGACAATCACAAAGTCAGGTGCTACATCTTCAATGGTGTGATGAATCAGTTCAAGATTCGTTTCTGCATAAATAAACAGTTCGGAAGACGACGCATCTAAACGTTCTGCGCGCAATTTAGTCTGTCGAATAGACTCTTCTCCGGAAATATATAATACCCGGTTTCCACTATTTGCAAGCATAGCTGAAACTTGTAAAAGTAATGTGGATTTCCCTATACCTGGGTCTCCCCCAATGAGCACTAGTGATCCAGGAACAATACCGCCGCCAAGAACACGATTCAATTCACTAAGTTCGGTTTCTACCCGTGGTTCATCCTGCGTTTCAATGGCATTAATCGGTGTCGCTTTTTGTGGAGCCGACACACTATGCTGAAAAGCACCACGAGTCCCTTTAGGAACAGCCACTTCTACTTCTTCAGTCATCGTATTCCATGATGCACAACCTGGACATTTCCCCATCCATCTAGCCGATTCATAGCCACATGACTGACAAATGAATTTTGTTTTTTTCTTGGCCATGTCTACCTCCTTAAATAGAAAAATCGCTCGCCGGAAACCATCTCCGGCGAGCGGAATGTTCTTATTATTTTTCTGCTGCCGCTTCTTTTGCTTTTTCTGTTTCATTGGTTCGAACAATGAATTCATTATCTTCTACATCGAAGATGATCTTTTGATCTGAAAGAGCCGTACCTTTTAAAAGCTCTTCTGACAAACGATCTTCTACGTGTTTTTGAAGTGAACGGCGAAGTGGTCGTGCTCCGTATTCTGGGTCATATCCTTCTTTCGCTACTTTTTCAAGCGCAGCTTCTGTTAACTCCAAATCGATATCCTGCTCTTTCAAGCGATCTACCAATTGTTTCGTCATCAAATTCACAATCTCCCTTAAGTTTTCTTTTTCAAGAGAATGGAAGACGATCATGTCATCAACACGGTTTAAGAACTCTGGGCGGAATGCTTTTTTCAATTCGGCAAGCATTTTGCCTTTCATATCTTTATAGTCTGTTTTGGCATCATCTAAATTGAAACCAACATACTTATTGTATTTCAGCTCTTCTGCGCCGACGTTTGAAGTCATGATGATTACTGTATTGCGGAAGTCGACTCTGCGACCTTTTGAATCCGTCAAACGGCCATCTTCAAGAACTTGCAAAAGAATATTAAAGACGTCAGGGTGAGCTTTTTCAATTTCGTCAAGTAGTATTACCGAATAGGGTTTTCTACGAACTTTCTCAGTCAACTGTCCGCCTTCTTCGTAACCTACGTACCCTGGAGGAGAACCGACTAAACGAGAAGTCGAATGTCTTTCCATGTACTCAGACATGTCAATGCGAATCATCGCATCTTCATCACCAAACATAGACTCAGCTAAGGCTCGCGCTAGTTCCGTTTTACCGACACCTGTTGGTCCAAGGAAAATGAATGATCCGATTGGACGTTTTGGATCTTTCAATCCAGCACGCGCACGTCGAATAGCTTTAGAAATTGATGTTACAGCTTCATCCTGACCAATGACCCGATTATGAAGAATCGCTTCCAAATTCAACAACTTATCAGACTCTGTTTGTGCCAACTTTGAAACCGGAATGCCAGTCCACATGGACACGACTTTCGCGATATCTTCCACAGTTACTTCAGACTCTTCTTTTCCTTGCTTTTCTTTCCATTCTTTTTTCGTTTTATCTAATTGGTTTTGTAGCTTCTGTTCTGCATCACGAAGCGAAGCCGCTTTTTCAAACTCCTGGCTTTGTACTGCTTCATTTTTCTCAGAACGCGCTGCTTCTAATCGCGATTCCAACTCTTTCAAATCCGGTGGAATCGTGTAAGAGCGAAGTCTTACTTTTGATCCCGCTTCATCAATCAAGTCAATCGCTTTATCCGGCAAGAAACGATCAGAAATGTAACGGTCCGACATTTTAGCCGCTGCTTCGATGGCTTCATCTGTAATTTTCACACGGTGATGCGCTTCGTAACGATCACGCAGGCCACGGATAATTTGAATTGATTCTTCCACTGAAGGCTCATCTACTTGAATCGGTTGGAAACGACGTTCAAGAGCCGCATCTTTTTCAATATATTTGCGGTACTCGTCTAAAGTCGTAGCACCGATACATTGAAGCTCTCCGCGTGACAAGGAAGGTTTCAAGATATTAGAGGCATCAATCGCACCTTCTGCCCCACCTGCACCGATTAACGTATGAAGCTCATCGATGAACAGGATAACATTACCCGCTTGACGAATTTCATCCATCACTTTTTTCAAACGATCTTCAAATTCCCCGCGGTATTTTGTTCCGGCAACTACAGTACCCATATCTAAAACCATGACACGTTTGTCGCGTAAAGTTTCAGGAATTTCATTATTAACGATCTGCTGAGCCAATCCTTCAGCAATCGCTGTTTTACCGACACCTGGCTCTCCGATTAAAACAGGGTTATTTTTCGTTCTACGGCTCAACACTTCAATCACTCGTGTGATTTCGTCACTTCTGCCAATAACAGGATCCAAACCGCCTTCACGGGCCACTTGAGTCAAATCCCGGGCCAATCCATCTAAAGTTGGTGTGTTTGCCGAAGCATTCGGGCTAGTACCTGTAGACGCCTGTTCATTGCTACCTAGAAGCTGCAACACTTGCTGACGCGCCTTATTTAAGCTAACACCCGCATTTCCTAACACACGAGCTGCAACGCCTTCTCCTTCACGAATAAGCGCTAATAACAAATGCTCTGTACCTATATAAGAGTGACCCAGTTTACGGGACTCATCAACTGACAACTCGATAACTTTTTTCGCTCTTGGCGTATAATGGACGATCGGACCGACATCTTTTTCGCCGACACCAACCAATTCCTTCACACCTTCTTCGATCAACTGTGTATTCACTTCTATCGCTTCAAGAGCTTTAGCGGCAATACCGCCACCCTCACGAATCAAACCAAGAAGAATATGTTCTGTACCGATTGATTCATGCTTCATACGAATGGCCTCTTCTTGAGCTAATTGAAGAACTTTTTGTGCGCGTTGTGTAAATCGATTAAACATCATGCAAGATCCTCTCCTTCACTATTTATCTCTTTTTTATTCAATCGCTCTCGGAACAATTTCGCCCGGGCAAAATCACGTTCTTTCGGCTGTAACGGGTTATCTGCATATTGCTGCAGAAATGCCGGCTGCATAAAAATCATTAATTCATTCAAGATCGACATATCCATATCTTGAATCATCTTTAAATCAATACCCAATCGAACGTCTGACAAACAAGTCGCAGCTTCTTCCGTAGTCAACAGTCTCGAATGGGTAAGAACGCCAAGCGAACGGCACACACGATCCTCCAACGTTGACGGTGAATTTAACAAAATTGCTTCACGCGCCTTACGCTCTTGCTGGATAATCTGTTCTGTCATATTCTCCAAATCTTGGAGAATTTCATATTCTGACTTACCCAGCGTCAATTGATTGGAGATTTGGTAGACATTTCCCAAGGCTTGACTGCCTTCACCATAAATACCGCGAACTACCATGCCAAGTCTAGAAATCGCCGGTATTAGCCGCTGGATTTGATGTGACATAGTCAAAGCCGGTAAATGAAGCATAACCGATGCTCTCATCCCCGTCCCGACGTTAGTGGGACAGCTGGTCAAGTAGCCATACTTCTCATGAAAGGCATAAGATAAATTCTTCTCTAAAAAGGTATCCAGCTCATTAGCTATTTTATAAGCATTTTGAAGATGAAAACCTGATTGCAGGCTTTGAATCCTCAAATGATCCTCTTCATTGACCATAATACTCAACTCTTCATTCTGAGACAATAAAACAGAACCGGAATGTTGGGTCTTAGCGAGATAAGGGCTGATTAAATGCTTTTCTATCAATACTTCTTTTTGCAGCTGGGCAAGTTCATCGATACTGATATGGCTAAAAGTATAATCTAACTCACTGCCTTTATCTAACAATACAGAAGAGATTTCTTTATCCACTTTGAGTGCCTCATCTTCTGTAAAAGAATAGGGAAACTTGAAATCAGTTAGATTTCTCGCTAATCGAATTCTAGTACTCATTGCAATATCTACATTCTCACCATTGTTGGCCATCCAGCTGCTTGCTCGAGGTTGGAGAAACCGTTCAACTGCCATTTAGAGCACCTCCCTCAAGCTTTGAACTTAACATTTTCACTTCATCTCTTAATCTGGCAGCTTCTTCAAAGTGTTCTCCCTGAATCGATACCTGCATCTGCTTACGAAGTTCTTCAATTTCTTTTTTTATTTTTAATGTTGTGCCATAAGAAGCTGGAATTTTACCAGTATGTTCTGTATTCCCATTATGGAACCGTTTAAATATTTCATTGAGTTGGGATGAAAATTCATCATAACAAGAAGGGCATCCGAATTTACCTAACTGCAAAAAATTTGAGAAAGTAAAATCACAGGAAGGACAAGTAGTTATTTCCTTTCTTATTGGGTTGATGGATGCTTTCGAAATAGGAAACCAATTTGATAATAACTGATGAATAGCTAATGGATCCTTTTCAAAAACAATATTAATGCTCTGGTTTTCAGCAGCACAGATATCGCATAAATGTAGCTCTGTTATCTGTCCATGTTGCTGTTGTTTAACCATTACTGATGCATAACGTTCTGCGCACTGATCGCAAATCATCTTTTCACCTCTTTATGTGTTCGACTGATATTTTATTGTAAAGAGCATTGCAATAAGAATACGCGCCCGAACTTCGTCACGCGTCGGAAGAGATAAAAGCAGCGTCGCGCGATCTACAGCACTGAGAATCAGCTTTGCTTCTCGTTTAGAAATAATTTCTTCATCCAGTAGTCTGAAAATAATATCCTCCGCCATTACCTGAGTCGCACCGTGCTCTAAGCGCTGAATAACTTCGGCTATAACATCTGACTTTTGATGAAGCCGAATTCTTTTAATACGAATATATCCACCACCGCCGCGTTTACTTTCTACAGTGTATCCACGGTCAACAGTGAAACGAGTGTTAATAACATAATTTATTTGAGACGGCACGCATTGAAATTTTTCAGCTACTTCGCTGCGTTTAATTTCAATATGATCTCTCTCGCTTAATTCGATAACTTGCTTCAAATAACCTTCTATTACATCCGAAATATTCCGCATCGCCTTCACCTCTTCGATACATAATATGCCAAAGCTGACTTTGACTATATTTGACTTAATTATACACCAAGTTTTTTACAGATATCAAATAGTACGTATCGAAAGTTTTCATCAATAAAAAAGTCTTAGAGCTGATGAACTGAACCCCAAATGGTAGACACTTTTAAAAAAAGTGACCCATTTGGGGGTTTTTCTGTTTTCAGACCCCGGTATACTAAATTTAGCTAACTTGGACGAGAGAAGATCAGATGAGTAAAGTCATTTTCAACGAACACCAACATCGGACTTTGGAGGCGAACCAAAATGTTGCTTCCGTATCCGATCAGACGATTCAGTACACGCTTGAATTCAAAATTCATGCCGTGAAGGAGAACTTGGCAGGCAAAGACCCTTCCCAGATTTTTGCGAAGGTGGGTTTGATTTAATTGTTATCGGATCTCAAAAAGCGCAATCTTCTCTCGAGCGGTGGCGGAAAGCCTTCAAGCTACACGGAGAAGACGGCTTCTTCGAAGAGCGCCGCGGAAAAGGCAGTACGGGGTCGCCCTTCTACGAAAGATCTCTCAGCTGAGAAAAAGCTGAAAAAAGCGGAAGCGCACATCAAATACCTGGATGCGGAAAATGAGTTGCTAAAAACGCTCGAGGAGCTCGAAAGGCAGGTGAAGAAGTGCAGCTGACCCTGGCTGAAAAATACGAAGTGATCAACGCGGTGGTCCGAAAATTTCAACTGAAAAATTTGGTGGGTACACTTTGCCGAACGGCCCAGGTCAGTCAAAGTGGCTATTACGCCTGGCTGAAGAAGACGGAACAACACGCCATTCGCGAAGAACAAGACTACCTAGATTACCTGCTGCTCATCGTGGGAAAATCGGCTATCGCACCTTTTATATGGTACTCGTGGAACTGTTGGAAACGCCGATGAACCATAAGAAGATTATGCGCCTCATGCGCAAATTCAACCTCTTCGCCAAAATCCGGAGAGCGAATTCCTATAAGCAACTGGCCAAGGCACACAAGAACATGCCGTCTGTCTCAACCTGTTGAACCGGCAGTTCGATCAAGATGAACTCGGTAATGTATTCGTTACGGATATCGCGTTCTTGCCAAACCGTTCGGGGCAGATGGCGTATCTTTCCCACCGTGAAAGATGTCGCCCCCGTGAAATCGCCTCCTATGAAGTCACGACCACTCTCACGATGGAAATTGTATATCGTACGTTAAAGAAACTAAGGGAAGCGTTGGATGGAAATGTTCATCTGGAAGTGGTCGACCCCCTTATAATGGACGCTCAAGGTGTTACACTTATGCCATCAATAGATTTCTAAAGGGGGGATTTTCATGAGCACTCACAAGAAAAATATAAAGTGTCAAAATACATTTGATGAAAAACTCTACGCTGTCCTGGAAGTCCTGTAAAAGAAACGGTTTAACCAAGACGTTGCGGAAGAAATGAACATCCATCCGAATTCGCTGTCGAACTGGCTTAGACAATACCGGAACTATGGAAAAAAGAGGCTTGAGTCTAATTATGATAAGACGGATGTTTCTGAACATAGCGATGAAATCAAACGCTTGAGAGAAATCGAGAAGAAATATATTGAGCAACGGGATCACATTGAAATCCTAAAAAAGTTCCAGGCCTTTCTCAAGGAGAGCGAATGAGCAAATGGTATGAAGCCGTGTCATTACTGAGAAAGGATTATCCCGTAGAGCTGGTTTGTAAAGCGCTAGAAGTATCCGCAAGTGGGTATTATGCCCATATTAAACGTCCCGAAAAGGCGATGACTGACCGCGATGAGAAAGATATGAAAGCGATCCAGAAAGTATACGACAAGAGTGAAGGCACTTATTGAGCGAAGCATATTTCCGGCGAACTGAAAGCCGCTGGCCACGTCATCAATCATAAGCGGGTCCGCCGTCTGATGGGTGAAATGAATCTAAAATCAAAAATCCGTGCCGTCAAATCAACACATGTCAAAAAAGAACAAAGTGCCGGCTATGTTTATCCAAACCTGTTGAACCAAGATTTTAACGCGGAACTCGCCAACCGCAAATGGGTGACCGATCTCTCCGAATTGACGGTAAAAGAGGTGAAATTCTTTATATCTGCCATCATTGACATACATAACCGCGAAGTCATTGGCTTCGCCATCAGTACGCATCCCAATGCCGATTTGGTGGACGGGACGGTCCGGCAGGCAATGAAGGCAAGAGGCCTTACGGACTTGAAGCAAGCGGTCCTGCATTCGGATCAAGGTAGCGTCTATTCTTCCATGCGGCATCACCGATTAGCGGAAGAGCTTAGTTTCATCCCGAGCATGTCCCGAAAAGCGAATTGTTGGGATAATGCCGTAATCGAGAGTTTCTTCTCGCATTTAAAAACAGAGTTTCCGCATTTATTCCCGGTCGATTCAGCCGGTCAGGTGATCGAAGACCTACCGAAATTCATTGCTTATTTTAACGAAGAACGCGGTCAAAAAAGACTGGGTTATTTGACGCCAGCCGCTTATTTGAAAGTGGAGAAAATAGCAAGCTGATACACAATTAGCTGGTGTCTATTAAAGAGGGACTTGACCAATAAATTCACTTAAAGACTTTTTTAATTTATTCCTGATCTAATATTCTTTTTACAAAATCTTTAGTATGACTTGATACTGACTCTGTTTTTTCTTCTATATATTTTGTCTTCCACTCTACTCCTTCTTGCCAAATTTCTACTACATCTCCTACAGAGACGTTATGCGTAAAATCAGTTAATGGAAATGTATACTGCTGACCATTTTCTTCTAGGCCCTTTAATAATGCTGTTCTTTTATCAATAGCTTCTACTTTATATACGCCTGGTTTCATGAAAATCACCTCACTCTTGCTTTTCCCATTACATTACATCTTCAATCCTTATTTTTGTTTCTTTATAAATTTTGTTTTCGTCTTTTCATTTTCCCAAACAAACAAGCCGTTACCGGAATCGGTAACGACTTGTTTCAATGTGCCCAGCGACGTCTTACTCTCACAGGGGGAAACCCCCAACTACCATCAGCGCAAAAGAGCTTAACTGCCGTGTTCGGGATGGGAACGGGTGTGGCCTCTTTGCCATCATCACTGGACTATTTGGTTTTGAAAGACAAGATTGATTATACCAATCTCACAGGTTTTTACAAGCTTTTTCATAAAAAAACTTTTCCTTATTCTTTCAAAACTGGATAAACGACATTGACCCATTGAAATTCCTTCATGATACATTGTTTGGTTAAGTCCTCGATCGATTAGTATTCGTCAGCTGCACGTGTCGCCACGCTTCCACCTCGAACCTATCTACCTCATCGTCTTTGAGGGATCTTACTTGCTTGCGCAATGGGAAATCTCATCTTGAGGGGGGCTTCGTGCTTAGATGCTTTCAGCACTTATCCCGGCCACACATAGCTACCCAGCGATGCCCTTGGCAGAACAACTGGTACACCAGCGGTGTGTCCATCCCGGTCCTCTCGTACTAAGGACAGCTCCTCTCAAATTTCCTGCGCCCGCGACGGATAGGGACCGAACTGTCTCACGACGTTCTGAACCCAGCTCGCGTACCGCTTTAATGGGCGAACAGCCCAACCCTTGGGACCGACTACAGCCCCAGGATGCGATGAGCCGACATCGAGGTGCCAAACCTCCCCGTCGATGTGGACTCTTGGGGGAGATAAGCCTGTTATCCCCGGGGTAGCTTTTATCCGTTGAGCGATGGCCCTTCCATGCGGAACCACCGGATCACTAAGCCCGTCTTTCGACCCTGCTCGACCTGTACGTCTCGCAGTCAAGCTCCCTTCTGCCTTTACACTCTGCGAATGATTTCCAACCATTCTGAGGGAACCTTTGGGCGCCTCCGTTACTCTTTAGGAGGCGACCGCCCCAGTCAAACTGCCCGCCTGACACTGTCTCCCATCCCGATCAGGGATGTGGGTTAGAATTTCAATACAACCAGGGTAGTATCCCACCGACGCCTCCTCCGAAGCTGGCGCTCCGGGCTCTAAGGCTCCTACCTATCCTGTACAAGTTGCACCAAAATTCAATATCAGGCTACAGTAAAGCTCCACGGGGTCTTTCCGTCCTGTCGCGGGTAACCTGCATCTTCACAGGTACTATAATTTCACCGAGTCTCTCGTTGAGACAGTGCCCAGATCGTTACGCCTTTCGTGCGGGTCGGAACTTACCCGACAAGGAATTTCGCTACCTTAGGACCGTTATAGTTACGGCCGCCGTTTACTGGGGCTTCAGTTCGCACCTTCGCTTGCGCTAAGCACTCCCCTTAACCTTCCAGCACCGGGCAGGCGTCAGCCCCTATACGTCACCTTACGGTTTTGCAGAGACCTGTGTTTTTGCTAAACAGTCGCCTGGGCCTATTCACTGCGGCTCTCTCGGGCTATTCACCCTACCAGAGCACCCCTTCTCCCGAAGTTACGGGGTCATTTTGCCGAGTTCCTTAACGAGAGTTCACTCGCTCACCTTAGAATTCTCTTCTCGCCTACCTGTGTCGGTTTGCGGTACGGGCACCTCCCGCCTCGCTAGAGGCTTTTCTTGGCAGTGTGAAATCAGGGACTCTGAGGTAAACCTCTTGCCATCACAGCTCAACGTATCAGGAATGGGATTTGCCTCATTCCACGCCTCACTGCTTGGACGTGCACAACCAACGGCACGCTCTCCTTATCCTTCTGCGTCCCCCCATTGCTCAAACGGCGGGGAGGTGGTACAGGAATATCAACCTGTTGTCCATCGTCTACGCCTATCGGCCTCGACTTAGGTCCCGACTAACCCTGAGCGGACGAGCCTTCCTCAGGAAACCTTAGGCATTCGGTGGACGGGATTCTCACCCGTCTTTCGTTACTCATACCGGCATTCTCACTTCTAAGCGCTCCACCAGTCCTTCCGGTCTGACTTCAACGCCCTTAGAACGCTCTCCTACCACGGATCTCCGAAGAGATCCATCCACAGCTTCGGTAATCCGTTTAGCCCCGGTACATTTTCGGCGCAGTGTCACTCGACCAGTGAGCTATTACGCACTCTTTAAATGATGGCTGCTTCTAAGCCAACATCCTGGTTGTCTAAGCAACGCCACATCCTTTTCCACTTAACGGATATTTGGGGACCTTAGCTGGTGGTCTGGGCTGTTTCCCTCTTGACTACGGATCTTATCACTCGCAGTCTGACTCCCAAGCATAAATCACTGGCATTCGGAGTTTGTCTGAATTCGGTAACCCGGGATGGGCCCCTAGTCCAAACAGTGCTCTACCTCCAGGATTCTCTATCTTGAGGCTAGCCCTAAAGCTATTTCGGAGAGAACCAGCTATCTCCAGGTTCGATTGGAATTTCTCCGCTACCCACACCTCATCCCCGCACTTTTCAACGTGCGTGGGTTCGGGCCTCCAGTAAGTGTTACCTTACCTTCACCCTGGACATGGGTAGATCACCTGGTTTCGGGTCTACAACTGCATACTCTGTCGCCCTATTCAGACTCGCTTTCGCTGCGGCTCCGCCTTCTCAGCTTAACCTTGCATGCAATCGTAACTCGCCGGTTCATTCTACAAAAGGCACGCCATCACCCATTAACGGGCTTTGACTACTTGTAGGCACACGGTTTCAGGATCTATTTCACTCCCCTTCCGGGGTGCTTTTCACCTTTCCCTCACGGTACTGGTTCACTATCGGTCACTAGGAAGTATTTAGCCTTGGGAGATGGTCCTCCCGGATTCCGACGGAATTTCACGTGTTCCGCCGTACTCAGGATCCACTCTGGAGAGGCAGGGTTTTCGGCTACGGGGCTATTACCCGCTGTGGCGGACCGTTCCAGGTCGCTTCGCCTAATCCTGCCTTTTGTAACTCCGTATAGAGTGTCCTACAACCCCAAGAGGCAAGCCTCTTGGTTTGGGCTGATCCCGTTTCGCTCGCCGCTACTCAGGGAATCGCATTTGCTTTCTCTTCCTCCAGGTACTTAGATGTTTCAGTTCCCTGGGTCTGCCTTCTCATGTGCTATCAATTCACACATGGATACTGCCCAATTAAAGGCAGCGGGTTCCCCCATTCGGAAATCTCCGGATCACAGCTCACTTACAGCTCCCCGAAGCATATCGGTGTTAGTGCCGTCCTTCTTCGGCTCCTAGTGCCAAGGCATCCACCGTGCGCCCTTTCTAACTTAACCAATGGTTAATTAAAAAGTTGTGGCACCAAGTGCCAAGCGTACATGAATTGCTTCATTTTTGTTTCAATGTCATTTTATCCAGTTTTCAAAGAACAAGATTGAAAGTCACAAAAAAAGGCGTTGCCGCCTGAAGGTGAACCTTCAAAACTGAACGCAAAACGTCAACCCCGAGAAAACCTCGGTTCCGAATTTATCCTTAGAAAGGAGGTGATCCAGCCGCACCTTCCGATACGGCTACCTTGTTACGACTTCACCCCAATCATCCGTCCCACCTTCGGCGGCTGGCTCCACAAGGGTTACCTCACCGACTTCGGGTGTTACAAACTCTCGTGGTGTGACGGGCGGTGTGTACAAGGCCCGGGAACGTATTCACCGTGGCATGCTGATCCACGATTACTAGCGATTCCGGCTTCATGCAGGCGAGTTGCAGCCTGCAATCCGAACTGAGAACGGTTTTCTGGGATTGGCTTGCCCTCGCGGGGTTGCAGCCCTTTGTACCGTCCATTGTAGCACGTGTGTAGCCCAGGTCATAAGGGGCATGATGATTTGACGTCATCCCCACCTTCCTCCGGTTTGTCACCGGCAGTCACCTTAGAGTGCCCAACTAAATGCTGGCAACTAAGATCAAGGGTTGCGCTCGTTGCGGGACTTAACCCAACATCTCACGACACGAGCTGACGACAACCATGCACCACCTGTCACCGCTGTCCCCGAAGGGAAAGGCGTATCTCTACACCGGGCAGCGGGATGTCAAGACCTGGTAAGGTTCTTCGCGTTGCTTCGAATTAAACCACATGCTCCACCGCTTGTGCGGGCCCCCGTCAATTCCTTTGAGTTTCAGCCTTGCGGCCGTACTCCCCAGGCGGAGTGCTTAATGCGTTAGCTGCAGCACTAAGGGGCGGAAACCCCCTAACACTTAGCACTCATCGTTTACGGCGTGGACTACCAGGGTATCTAATCCTGTTTGCTCCCCACGCTTTCGCGCCTCAGCGTCAGTTACAGACCAGAAAGTCGCCTTCGCCACTGGTGTTCCTCCACATCTCTACGCATTTCACCGCTACACATGGAATTCCACTTTCCTCTTCTGCACTCAAGTTCTCCAGTTTCCAATGACCCTCCACGGTTGAGCCGTGGGCTTTCACATCAGACTTAAAGAACCGCCTGCGCGCGCTTTACGCCCAATAATTCCGGACAACGCTTGCCACCTACGTATTACCGCGGCTGCTGGCACGTAGTTAGCCGTGGCTTTCTGGTGAGGTACCGTCAAGGTACCAGTAGTTAGTTGGTACTTGTTCTTCCCTCACAACAGAGTTTTACGATCCGAAAACCTTCGTCACTCACGCGGCGTTGCTCCGTCAGACTTTCGTCCATTGCGGAAGATTCCCTACTGCTGCCTCCCGTAGGAGTCTGGGCCGTGTCTCAGTCCCAGTGTGGCCGATCACCCTCTCAGGTCGGCTACGCATCGTCGCCTTGGTAGGCCATTACCCCACCAACTAGCTAATGCGCCGCGGGCCCATCCTGCAGTGACAGCGAGATGCCGTCTTTCCGTGCCGCCTCAGGAGAGGCGACAAACTATTCGGTATTAGCACCGGTTTCCCGGAGTTATCCCGATCTGCAGGGCAGGTTGCCCACGTGTTACTCACCCGTCCGCCGCTAAACCAGAAGGAGCAAGCTCCTCTGGTTCCGCTCGACTTGCATGTATTAGGCACGCCGCCAGCGTTCGTCCTGAGCCAGGATCAAACTCTCCATTATAGAGAACATTTGACTGCTCTAGTTGTTGCTGGCACCATCCGAAGATGGCTTGATCTGCACAAAGCTGATCAGTAAGTTGTAGTCACGAACACCGAGTAGATGAACAACTCTGCTCCAATTGCCGGTGGCAACCTTCGCAAAAGTCGTGCTCGTGACGTCTTTCGTTGACGTTTTGCTGTTCAGTTTTCAAGGTTCAATATTTTTAAAAATGGTGGAGCCTAGCGGGATCGAACCGCTGACCTCCTGCGTGCAAGGCAGGCGCTCTCCCAGCTGAGCTAAGGCCCCATTGTTTGGTCGGGAAGACAGGATTCGAACCTGCGACCCCTTGGTCCCAAACCAAGTGCTCTACCAAGCTGAGCTACTTCCCGAACTGAGTTGCTGAGTGTAAAAATATGGTGCGCCCGAGAGGACTCGAACCTCTAACCGCTTGATTCGTAGTCAAGTACTCTATCCAATTGAGCTACGGGCGCATATAAGGGATTCATCTGGTTTGCATAAATGGTGCCGAGGACCGGAATCGAACCGGTACGGTAGTCACCTACCGCAGGATTTTAAGTCCTGTGCGTCTGCCAGTTCCGCCACCCCGGCTAAGGGTCGGTATAATGTGCAAAAAAAATATGGAGCGGAAGACGAGGTTCGAACTCGCGACCTCCACCTTGGCAAGGTGGCGTTCTACCACTGAACTACTTCCGCAAAAATGGTGCGGGTGAAGGGAGTCGAACCCCCACGCCCGAAGGCGCTAGATCCTAAGTCTAGTGCGTCTGCCAGTTCCGCCACACCCGCGTGGCAATGATTCAATTAAAATGGTGAGCCATGAAGGATTCGAACCTTCGACCCTCTGATTAAAAGTCAGATGCTCTACCAGCTGAGCTAATGGCTCATTTACGTGAGTGGTGCCGGAGAAAGGACTTGAACCCTCAACCTACTGATTACAAGTCAGTTGCTCTACCAGTTGAGCTACTCCGGCGAAAGAAAAAATGGTGGAGGATGACGGGATCGAACCGCCGACCCTCTGCTTGTAAGGCAGATGCTCTCCCAGCTGAGCTAATCCTCCGATAAGTATGCCCAGCGACGTCTTACTCTCACAGGGGGAAACCCCCAACTACCATCAGCGCAAAAGAGCTTAACTGCCGTGTTCGGGATGGGAACGGGTGTGGCCTCTTTGCCATCATCACTGGACTATTTGGTTTTGAAAGACAAGATTGATTATACCAATCTCACAGGTTTTTACAAGCTTTTTCATAAAAAAACTTTTCCTTATTCTTTCAAAACTGGATAAACGACATTGACCCATTGAAATTCCTTCATGATACATTGTTTGGTTAAGTCCTCGATCGATTAGTATTCGTCAGCTGCACGTGTCGCCACGCTTCCACCTCGAACCTATCTACCTCATCGTCTTTGAGGGATCTTACTTGCTTGCGCAATGGGAAATCTCATCTTGAGGGGGGCTTCGTGCTTAGATGCTTTCAGCACTTATCCCGGCCACACATAGCTACCCAGCGATGCCCTTGGCAGAACAACTGGTACACCAGCGGTGTGTCCATCCCGGTCCTCTCGTACTAAGGACAGCTCCTCTCAAATTTCCTGCGCCCGCGACGGATAGGGACCGAACTGTCTCACGACGTTCTGAACCCAGCTCGCGTACCGCTTTAATGGGCGAACAGCCCAACCCTTGGGACCGACTACAGCCCCAGGATGCGATGAGCCGACATCGAGGTGCCAAACCTCCCCGTCGATGTGGACTCTTGGGGGAGATAAGCCTGTTATCCCCGGGGTAGCTTTTATCCGTTGAGCGATGGCCCTTCCATGCGGAACCACCGGATCACTAAGCCCGTCTTTCGACCCTGCTCGACCTGTACGTCTCGCAGTCAAGCTCCCTTCTGCCTTTACACTCTGCGAATGATTTCCAACCATTCTGAGGGAACCTTTGGGCGCCTCCGTTACTCTTTAGGAGGCGACCGCCCCAGTCAAACTGCCCG
Source organism: Planococcus antarcticus DSM 14505 (assembly GCF_001687565.2). Taxonomy (NCBI): domain Bacteria; kingdom Bacillati; phylum Bacillota; class Bacilli; order Caryophanales; family Caryophanaceae; genus Planococcus; species Planococcus antarcticus. Next base: position 93,640 of record NZ_CP016534.2, on the reverse strand, counting down.
CCTGACACTGTCTCCCATCCCGATCAGGGATGTGGGTTAGAATTTCAATACAACCAGGGTAGTATCCCACCGACGCCTCCTCCGAAGCTGGCGCTCCGGGCTCTAAGGCTCCTACCTATCCTGTACAAGTTGCACCAAAATTCAATATCAGGCTACAGTAAAGCTCCACGGGGTCTTTCCGTCCTGTCGCGGGTAACCTGCATCTTCACAGGTACTATAATTTCACCGAGTCTCTCGTTGAGACAGTGCCCAGATCGTTACGCCTTTCGTGCGGGTCGGAACTTACCCGACAAGGAATTTCGCTACCTTAGGACCGTTATAGTTACGGCCGCCGTTTACTGGGGCTTCAGTTCGCACCTTCGCTTGCGCTAAGCACTCCCCTTAACCTTCCAGCACCGGGCAGGCGTCAGCCCCTATACGTCACCTTACGGTTTTGCAGAGACCTGTGTTTTTGCTAAACAGTCGCCTGGGCCTATTCACTGCGGCTCTCTCGGGCTATTCACCCTACCAGAGCACCCCTTCTCCCGAAGTTACGGGGTCATTTTGCCGAGTTCCTTAACGAGAGTTCACTCGCTCACCTTAGAATTCTCTTCTCGCCTACCTGTGTCGGTTTGCGGTACGGGCACCTCCCGCCTCGCTAGAGGCTTTTCTTGGCAGTGTGAAATCAGGGACTCTGAGGTAAACCTCTTGCCATCACAGCTCAACGTATCAGGAATGGGATTTGCCTCATTCCACGCCTCACTGCTTGGACGTGCACAACCAACGGCACGCTCTCCTTATCCTTCTGCGTCCCCCCATTGCTCAAACGGCGGGGAGGTGGTACAGGAATATCAACCTGTTGTCCATCGTCTACGCCTATCGGCCTCGACTTAGGTCCCGACTAACCCTGAGCGGACGAGCCTTCCTCAGGAAACCTTAGGCATTCGGTGGACGGGATTCTCACCCGTCTTTCGTTACTCATACCGGCATTCTCACTTCTAAGCGCTCCACCAGTCCTTCCGGTCTGACTTCAACGCCCTTAGAACGCTCTCCTACCACGGATCTCCGAAGAGATCCATCCACAGCTTCGGTAATCCGTTTAGCCCCGGTACATTTTCGGCGCAGTGTCACTCGACCAGTGAGCTATTACGCACTCTTTAAATGATGGCTGCTTCTAAGCCAACATCCTGGTTGTCTAAGCAACGCCACATCCTTTTCCACTTAACGGATATTTGGGGACCTTAGCTGGTGGTCTGGGCTGTTTCCCTCTTGACTACGGATCTTATCACTCGCAGTCTGACTCCCAAGCATAAATCACTGGCATTCGGAGTTTGTCTGAATTCGGTAACCCGGGATGGGCCCCTAGTCCAAACAGTGCTCTACCTCCAGGATTCTCTATCTTGAGGCTAGCCCTAAAGCTATTTCGGAGAGAACCAGCTATCTCCAGGTTCGATTGGAATTTCTCCGCTACCCACACCTCATCCCCGCACTTTTCAACGTGCGTGGGTTCGGGCCTCCAGTAAGTGTTACCTTACCTTCACCCTGGACATGGGTAGATCACCTGGTTTCGGGTCTACAACTGCATACTCTGTCGCCCTATTCAGACTCGCTTTCGCTGCGGCTCCGCCTTCTCAGCTTAACCTTGCATGCAATCGTAACTCGCCGGTTCATTCTACAAAAGGCACGCCATCACCCATTAACGGGCTTTGACTACTTGTAGGCACACGGTTTCAGGATCTATTTCACTCCCCTTCCGGGGTGCTTTTCACCTTTCCCTCACGGTACTGGTTCACTATCGGTCACTAGGAAGTATTTAGCCTTGGGAGATGGTCCTCCCGGATTCCGACGGAATTTCACGTGTTCCGCCGTACTCAGGATCCACTCTGGAGGGGCAGGGTTTTCGGCTACGGGGCTATTACCCGCTGTGGCGGACCGTTCCAGGTCGCTTCGCCTAATCCTGCCTTTTGTAACTCCGTATAGAGTGTCCTACAACCCCAAGAGGCAAGCCTCTTGGTTTGGGCTGATCCCGTTTCGCTCGCCGCTACTCAGGGAATCGCATTTGCTTTCTCTTCCTCCAGGTACTTAGATGTTTCAGTTCCCTGGGTCTGCCTTCTCATGTGCTATCAATTCACACATGGATACTGCCCAATTAAAGGCAGTGGGTTCCCCCATTCGGAAATCTCCGGATCACAGCTCACTTACAGCTCCCCGAAGCATATCGGTGTTAGTGCCGTCCTTCTTCGGCTCCTAGTGCCAAGGCATCCACCGTGCGCCCTTTCTAACTTAACCAATGGTTAATTAAAAAGTTGTGGCACCAAGTGCCACGCGTACATGAATTGCTTCATTTTTGTTTCAATGTCGTTTTATCCAGTTTTCAAAGAACAAGGTTCTCGCTTTCGCTTACAAAATGAGTGGTGGAGCCTAGCGGGATCGAACCGCTGACCTCCTGCGTGCAAGGCAGGCGCTCTCCCAGCTGAGCTAAGGCCCCAAGAAGAATGGTGGGCCTAAATGGACTCGAACCATCGACCTCACGCTTATCAGGCGTGCGCTCTAACCAGCTGAGCTATAGGCCCTCTTGAGTATAAGTATAGTGCTAATAGAAGATCAGTTCAGTGTCTCCACTGAAGGTGAACCTTCAAAACTGAACGCAAAACGTCAACCCCGAGAAAACCTCGGTTCCGAATTTATCCTTAGAAAGGAGGTGATCCAGCCGCACCTTCCGATACGGCTACCTTGTTACGACTTCACCCCAATCATCCGTCCCACCTTCGGCGGCTGGCTCCACAAGGGTTACCTCACCGACTTCGGGTGTTACAAACTCTCGTGGTGTGACGGGCGGTGTGTACAAGGCCCGGGAACGTATTCACCGTGGCATGCTGATCCACGATTACTAGCGATTCCGGCTTCATGCAGGCGAGTTGCAGCCTGCAATCCGAACTGAGAACGGTTTTCTGGGATTGGCTTGCCCTCGCGGGGTTGCAGCCCTTTGTACCGTCCATTGTAGCACGTGTGTAGCCCAGGTCATAAGGGGCATGATGATTTGACGTCATCCCCACCTTCCTCCGGTTTGTCACCGGCAGTCACCTTAGAGTGCCCAACTAAATGCTGGCAACTAAGATCAAGGGTTGCGCTCGTTGCGGGACTTAACCCAACATCTCACGACACGAGCTGACGACAACCATGCACCACCTGTCACCGCTGTCCCCGAAGGGAAAGGCGTATCTCTACACCGGGCAGCGGGATGTCAAGACCTGGTAAGGTTCTTCGCGTTGCTTCGAATTAAACCACATGCTCCACCGCTTGTGCGGGCCCCCGTCAATTCCTTTGAGTTTCAGCCTTGCGGCCGTACTCCCCAGGCGGAGTGCTTAATGCGTTAGCTGCAGCACTAAGGGGCGGAAACCCCCTAACACTTAGCACTCATCGTTTACGGCGTGGACTACCAGGGTATCTAATCCTGTTTGCTCCCCACGCTTTCGCGCCTCAGCGTCAGTTACAGACCAGAAAGTCGCCTTCGCCACTGGTGTTCCTCCACATCTCTACGCATTTCACCGCTACACATGGAATTCCACTTTCCTCTTCTGCACTCAAGTTCTCCAGTTTCCAATGACCCTCCACGGTTGAGCCGTGGGCTTTCACATCAGACTTAAAGAACCGCCTGCGCGCGCTTTACGCCCAATAATTCCGGACAACGCTTGCCACCTACGTATTACCGCGGCTGCTGGCACGTAGTTAGCCGTGGCTTTCTGGTGAGGTACCGTCAAGGTACCAGTAGTTAATTGGTACTTGTTCTTCCCTCACAACAGAGTTTTACGATCCGAAAACCTTCGTCACTCACGCGGCGTTGCTCCGTCAGACTTTCGTCCATTGCGGAAGATTCCCTACTGCTGCCTCCCGTAGGAGTCTGGGCCGTGTCTCAGTCCCAGTGTGGCCGATCACCCTCTCAGGTCGGCTACGCATCGTCGCCTTGGTAGGCCATTACCCCACCAACTAGCTAATGCGCCGCGGGCCCATCCTGCAGTGACAGCGAGATGCCGTCTTTCCGTGCCGCCTCAGGAGAGGCGACAAACTATTCGGTATTAGCACCGGTTTCCCGGAGTTATCCCGATCTGCAGGGCAGGTTGCCCACGTGTTACTCACCCGTCCGCCGCTAAACCAGAAGGAGCAAGCTCCTCTGGTTCCGCTCGACTTGCATGTATTAGGCACGCCGCCAGCGTTCGTCCTGAGCCAGGATCAAACTCTCCATTATAGAGAACATTTGACTGCTCTAGTTGTTGCTGGCACCATCCGAAGATGGCTTGATCTGCACAAAGCTGATCAGTAAGTTGTAGTCACGAACATCTAGTAGATGAACAACTCTGCTCCAATTGCCGGTGGCAACCTTCGCAAAAGCCGTTCTCGCACCGAAGTGCTCGTGACGTCTTTCGTTGACGTTTTGCTGTTCAGTTTTCAAGGTTCAAGTTGTTGTGCTGTTGTCTACGACAGCGACTTTTCAATACTACCAGCTTATTTTTAGAAAGTCAATAATTATTTCTCTTTATTCTTCTCCGCATATTTTATTATGAAAAACGCGACAAGAAATAGTATAGCACCTTCCCAAAATAGATACAAGATATTTTAATAAAAAAGACCGTTTTAAAGAGCAACTACCCTTCAAAACGGTTTTTTTAAAGATATCTTATTCCTTCGGGCGCATTTGCGGGAACAATAAAACATCTCTAATAGATGAAGAATTCGTTAACAACATAATTAAACGGTCAATACCGATTCCTAATCCGCCTGTTGGAGGCAATCCGTATTCCAATGCTTCAATAAAGTCCTCATCCATTTCATGCGCTTCATCGTTTCCTTCTGACTTCTCAATCAACTGCGCTTCAAAACGCTGGCGCTGATCGATTGGATCGTTTAACTCTGTAAACGCATTTGCATGTTCACGACGTACAATAAACAATTCAAAGCGATCCGTAAAACGATCATCTTCTGAATTCTTCTTAGCTAAAGGTGAAATTTCAACCGGATGTCCGTAAATAAAAGTTGGTTGAACTAATTGTTCTTCTACTTTTTGCTCGAAAAACTCGTTTAAGATATGCCCAACTTCCATTGTAGGTCTAATTTCGACATTATGTTCTTTTGCTAAAGCTTGAGCTTCTTCTTTAGTCATCTGTTTCCAGAAGTTCACGCCTGTATATTCTTTAACAGCATCAGCCATGTGTAGTCGTTTCCAACCTACAGCCAAGTCAATCTGATCTTCTCCGTATTGCACTGTAGTAGTTCCGAGCACTTCTTGTGCAATATGAGCTACTAAGTTTTCTGTAAGTGCCATGATGTCGTTATAATCCGCGTACGCTTCATACAGCTCCAGCATCGTAAATTCTGGGTTATGACGAGTCGAAATTCCTTCATTACGGAAAACACGTCCAATCTCATAAACTTTTTCTAATCCCCCAACAATTAAACGCTTCAAGTGAAGCTCGATTGCAATACGGATATACAATTCCATATCTAGCGCATTGTGATGTGTAATGAACGGTTTAGCAGCTGCTCCTCCAGCAATTGAGTGAAGCATCGGCGTTTCAACTTCCAGGAAACCTGCATTGTCTAAGTAACGTCGCATCGATTGGATAATGCGGCTACGCAGAATAAACGTCTCTTTACTGCCTTCACTTGTCAGCAAGTCTAAATAGCGTTGACGGTAACGTTGCTCGACATCTTTTAAGCCGTGAAATTTTTCAGGTAACGGACGCAACGCTTTAGTAAGAAACTCCACTTCTTTTGCTTTAATAGATAGTTCTCCTACGTTCGTTTTAAACACAATCCCTTTAATCCCTAAAATATCTCCTAGGTCAACTGTATTGTAAAATTCGTAAGCCTCATCGCCAATTACATCTTTACGAACGTATATTTGAATTTGCCCTTTTAAATCTTGAATGTGTGCAAAGCCGGCTTTCCCTTTCCCACGCTTTGTCATCACTCGTCCGGCAATGATTACTTCATGTGGCGTTTCTTCTAATTCTTCTTTAGAAAGCTCTCCGTATTGCTCAATTATTTCTTGAGATAAATGAGTCCGTTCGAAACGGCCACCAAATGGATCCATTCCGTGATCTCGAAAAGCTTGCATTTTTTGGCGTCTAACTACTAGTTGATCGTTTAATTCTTCTGACATGCCCTACACTCCTTTATCTGTTTAACACTAAATCTCATTCATGTATTTCTCTATTGTACACATTTTTTTACTATACTACATGAAAAAGCTGCCATAAATTTGTGGCAGCTACGCGTTCCAACAATTGATAAACCATCTCTGTCTAGTCGATCCCGTTGAGAGCTTATACATTCCACATAGACACATTAAACTGCAGAAAATAAAGCAAGTAAACGCCCTGTCTTACTGCCGTTCGGTTTTTATGCCTTTTCTTTGTGCGGCTATTGGTGCGTATCTTGCAAAAATTCTCTCATGCTGCTGTATGATCTCCACAAGCGAACGCCGCTTGTTTCCAAAGCACCCGAAACTTCGAGATCCCGATTCACTTCCAGCAATGGAACCATAACAAAAGCTCGTTCATCCATTCTGGGATGCGGAACCATAAGCCTTTCTGTTTCCAAGTTGTCTTGATTGTATAACAAAATATCAAGGTCTATTGTTCGCGGCCCCCATCTGATAATACGCTTACGCTTTAAATTCCGTTCGATTTCCTGACAGACATCCAGTAATGCGACTGCTTCTAAGTCTGTTTCGAGCTGAACGACCATATTCAGGAAAGGCTCCTGATCCGCATACCCCACAGGATCTGTTTCATAGAGAGAAGAGATTTGAGTGACAGTAATAGCAGTATACCCTGCTAACTGTTCGACTGCCTGCCGCAGCATTTCGAAGCGGTCCCCCATATTGGAGCCAAGTGACAAATAACTTTGGTTCATCCAAATTTCCCTCGCGTTAATTCAATGGCTACTGACTTGTAATGACCAGCAATCGGTGGATCCGGTTTGATTAGCTGCACGCGAATGCCTTGTACCAACGGAAAACCCGAAAGAATTTGACTGGCTACACTTTCCGCTACAGCTTCCACCAACTTTTTCGGCTCCCCTTCGACAATCGATCGGCAGGCTTCGTAGACTTCTCCGTAGTGTACTGTATGTTCCAACGCATCCGTCTCTCCAGCCTGTTGCAAATCCAACGCCAATGAAACAGTCAGTCGAAATCGCTGGCCCAGCTTCGTCTCTTCAGGGAATACTCCATGATAGCCATAGAATTCCATATCGTTCACATGAATAAAATCCATTATTTCCCCTCCTCATAAGGGTGTTTCCCTATCAGTGCATCCATCATCCGGACCGCACGCACCGTTTCTTTTACATCATGGACTCGTACGACGTGACAGCCCTTATTGACGCCGAAGCAAACTGTTGCCAGTGCACCTTCCAGGCGTTCATCGACGGGAGTGTCTAAAATTTTTCCGATAAATGATTTTCTCGAAGTACCGAGAAGAACCGGATAACCTAATTCTGTCATCTTTCCAATCAATTGAATTGCTTCGAGATTTTGTGCCACGGATTTCGCAAATCCAATGCCCGGGTCAAGCCAAATATTTTCTCGGCTCACGCCAGCATTCAAGGCAATTTGGACACTTACAGCTAGGTCCTGCATCATATTCTCCTGAAAATTCGTGTATGACGCATCGTTACGGTTGTGCATAAGGATGATGGGTACACCCCATTTAGCCGCCACACCAGCAATTGCCGGGTCGTATTTAGCTCCCCAGATATCATTGATAATATGAGCACCTGCAGCAATTGCCGCATCAGCCACCCGTGATTTATAGGTATCGACGGAAATCAGTACGTCAAACTGTTGCCGCAAAGCTTCGATAACGGGAACGATTCGTTCGATTTCTTTATCATCCGAGATCCGAATATGGCCCGGACGTGTAGACTCTCCTCCTACATCGATGATATCCGCACCATCTGTGAGCATTTGCCGAGCATGAATCAATGCCCGCTCCAATCTGTTATACTTGCCTCCATCAGAAAAAGAATCGGGTGTGACATTCAATATGCCCATAACGAGTGTTTTATTTTCAAAGTTGATTTCCAAAAATTTTCACCGTCCAAATTTTATGTAGGTATTTATTTCCTCGGAAATAAAAGCGCGCCTTCATCTTACCCCAATTGACTAGGTTTTTTCCACAAATAAAAGAGCAGCCATAGGCATACTCTTTTATTATTGCTGTTTAGTTGGATTCTTCAAACTGATAAAGTGGTGTACTCAAGTAACGTTCTCCATTGGATGGAATAATCGCTAACACTTTCTTACCTTTGCCAAGCTTTTTAGCAACTTGAAGAGCCGCATAAATCGCTGCGCCCGAAGATACACCTCCAAGAATGCCTTCTTCACGCGCTGCTTGGCGTGCTGTTGCATAAGATTGATCGTTGGTAACTTGGATAATTTCGCTATAAATTTCAGTATCCAACACAGCAGGTATAAATCCTGCTCCAATCCCCTGAATTTTATGCGGTCCTGGCTTACCTCCCGATAACACAGGCGAGTCAGTAGGTTCTACCGCCACTATGTGGATGTCAGGATACTTTTCTTTCAGCACTTGACCAGCGCCCGTGATGGTTCCGCCTGTACCAATCCCCGAAATAAACGCGTCTAATTGATCACCCATTGTTTCAATAATTTCTGGACCTGTTGTCAAACGATGCACTTCCGGGTTCGCTTCATTGTTAAACTGCTGAGGCATATACCAGCCATTTTCAGCCGCATTTTTTTCAGCTACCTTAATAGCGCCATTCGGACCGTTCATTCCATCTGGACCTGGCGTTAAAATCAATTCTGCTCCATAGGCACGCAGCAAAGTACGGCGCTCCATGCTCATCGTCTCCGGCATAACTAAAACAGATTTATAGCCTTTTGCTGCTGCGATCATCGCCAAACCAATTCCCGTGTTGCCACTTGTCGGCTCGATGATAGTATCGCCTTCTTTTAAATTGCCAGACTTTTCAGCCGCTTCAATCATCGCAAGTGCAATTCGGTCTTTAACACTGCTGCCTGGGTTAAAGTATTCCAATTTCAAATAAACGTCTGCGTCTTCAGGACCCGTTAATCGATTTAACTTCACAATTGGTGTTTGTCCGATCAATTCAGTAATTGAATTTCCCACTCTCGCCATTTTCAACACTCCTAATCCCTAGTGATTTTGTCGACTTTAATAAGGCTAATAGTATCAATAATACAAACTTCTTGTCAAATTGTATAAATTCATAAAAAACAGACACTTCGTTACCGAAACGTTCAGTGTGAGCTTACTCCCCGTAAAACCATTCGGCATCGAATTCCTGCCAAAATGCTTCCGGAGTGACTGATTGCGGCAACTGTTCAAGTGCCAACTCACGATTGATATGAGCTGCTACGTCATCAAATGAGAATGTCTCTCCATCCACTTTTTCCGTAACGGATATAATGGCGGTTCTGCCGTCTTCAAGAGCTAATGGAGTTGACCATCCGCCAACTTCAACTTCTGCTACTGTCTTAGCGATATTGGCATCTACACCCGGATCACCGCTAGAAATGTAACCGATATCTCCACCGAGATTGCCGGTTGCACTGTCGATCGAACGTTCACGAGCAGTAGCTTCGAATGAAGAGCCTTTCTCTAGCTCCGCAATAGTTTCTTCTGCTTCTGCCGCTGAGTTCAATACAATCATGCGTGTTCGGTAGGAATCTTTCACATCATAAAGTGACTGGTTGTCGTCGTAAAACGCCTGAATTTCAGTATCTTCAATGACAATATCCTTGGTCAGCACTTTCTCAAGAATCAATTGGGCTTCTATCTTTTCTCGCTGACGTGTTTCATCCGCTTCGTATAACGCCGGTTCCGTAGTATCCTGCGAAGACCTCAACAGCGCCAGTTCCAAACCGATTTCTTTGTCACTGACTTCAATTCCGTAATCCTTTGCCGCTGTTGCCATCACTTTTTCATTGACTAGCTCGAGTAGCGCTTCGGGGCCATGTTGTTCTTCCATCGAAGCCAGCCACTCTTCCCGTGTAATGTCTTCTCCACTGACAGATGCGACTTTTTCAGCATTTCCCGTGTCGTTCGGAATCAGCCATGCAATAAACCATAGCAAGTTGGCCAGCAATAAAATTCCGATGACCAACAGCACCGGTTTGGTCTTTAAATGTCTTTTCGGTTTACCTGTACCTGCCGGTGGCACAGGGCGCCGGTTATTATGACTGGAATTCATTGATAAACGACTCGAGTTCCTCTTTGGAATACTGATACGTTTCCAGGCAGAAATGGCATTGCGCTTCTGCCATACCGTCTTCATCGATCATGTCTTGAATCTCTTTTTTCCCAAGCCCCAGAATAGCTGTAGCAAAACGGTCTTTGGAACAATTGCACTCGAAACTTACCGGCATTTTATCAAGAATCTGAACATTTCCTTCTCCAAGAACTGCTTCAAGAATTTCTTCAGGCGACAATCCGCGCTGAATCATTTTGGAAACAGGTTCAATATTAGACAACTGTTCTTCGATTTTTGTAATCGTTTCATCGTCTGTATTCGGCATCAATTGGACAATAAAGCCACCAGCTGCCAACACCGAATTATCCGTATCTACTAAGACACCCAGTCCGACTGAAGAAGGGACCTGTTCGGATACTGCAAAATAATAAGTAAAGTCTTCAGCGATCTCGCCTGATACGATTGGCGTCTGACCGGTGAAGTTGTCGCGCATGCCGAGATCTTTGACGACTGACATCATGCCGTTTGTGCCGACTGCACGACTGACATCCAATTTCCCTTGCTTGTTCAAATCGAAATGGGTTTGAGGATTAGAGACATACCCACGGACGCTTCCTTTAGAATTACTGTCCACAAGTAAAGTGCCAAGCGGTCCGCCGCCTTCGAATTTAATCATTACTTTATCATCGCCTTTCAACATGGCGCCAAGCATCACGCCCCCTGTCATGGCACGCCCTAAAGCTGCTGAAGCTGTAGGCCACATCATATGGCGGCGCTGCGCTTCTCCTACTGTTTTAGTGCTGTCTACTGCAAATGCTCGGACACTCCCATTGAAGCCGAGGCCGCGAACTAAATAATCTGACACATTTATCGTTCCTTTCTTTACGCTTGGTTGCGTTTGTAAATTAAATAAAGTCCTTTTAAGGTCAGAAAAGGATCTACGTAATCAATGACTGTCGATTCACTGGCAATCACAGAAGCCATACCTCCGGTCGCTATGACTGTCGGTGTTTCCTTGCTCTGCTTTTTCATCCGCGCCACAATTCCTTCCGCCTGGCCTACATACCCGTAAACAATTCCGGCCTGCATGGCAGAAATGGTGTTTTTGCCAACCACTTGATCCGGTATGGTGATTTCAATCCGTGGCAATTTCGAGGCTCGAGCATAGAGTGCTTCTGTTGAAATATTGATCCCTGGAGCGATAGCGCCTCCCATATATTGTTGATTTTCATCAATATAACAGAAGGTATTAGCAGTGCCAAAGTCCACAATAATCAATGGGCTGCCGTATTCATGGATGGCCGCTACCGCGTTGACGATCCGGTCGGCACCCACTTCTCGGGGATTATCATATTTGATATTCAGTCCGGTTTTAACGCCAGGTCCGACAATCATCGGTTTTAACTGAAAATATTTTTGGCACATCCGTTCCAACACGGACATAATCGGTGGCACAACAGAGGACATAATGACACCAGTTATCGATGAAAAACTTAATCCTGCATCATTCAGAAATGCTTTGATCTGAATGCCATACTCATCTTCTGTTTTTTGGCGAAGAGTTTCCATGCGCCAATGGTGCGTTAACTGATCCTGATCGTAGACGCCCAGGACGATATTCGTATTTCCTGCATCCAATACCAAAATCATCATTTGCCCTCACTTATTACTGACGAATTTCCAAAACATCATACCATAATTCAAAGAAAGCAAAAAGCTGGTTGCCTCTCCCTTTCTAAGGGAATGGGCAACCAGCTCATCATTTTTCTTATTTGCGTCTTTCTTGAATCGGATCACTCACTGGAGCCGCTTCGCCGTCTTCTGCCGGCAGGTCTCCTGCTGACGGATCAGTTGGTGCACCTACTGCATCCGGAGCGTCACTATCTTTTTTCAATTCCGGCTTACTCTCATCCCCAAAATCTCCGTTCAATGTTTCATATGAACGTTCAGGGAGTGTACCATGTTCTTTCAAGTGAAGAATTTGGCCCGCATCCAAGGTTTCAACTTCGAGCAATGTAGTCGCGATTAATTCCAGAAGATCTTGATTTTTAGTCAGAATTTCTTTCGTGCGAATATACTGCTCTTTGATGATGCGTTGCATTTCCTGATCAATTTCAAAAGCAATAGCATCTGAGTAATTTTGTTCAGAGTTAAAGTCACGCCCCAAGAATACGTTACCGCCTTGAGCTGTACCGAATTGAACTGGACCGATTTTATCGCTCATGCCATATTCCGTTACCATGCTTCGGGCAATTGCCGTCGCACGCTGGAAGTCGTTATGGGCGCCGGTCGATACTTCACCAAACGTAATATCTTCAGATACACGTCCGCCCAGCAAACCGGCAATCTTATCGAGCAATTCAGGTTTTGTCATAAAGTAACGATCTTCTTTCGGTAACATGACAGCGTAGCCGCCAGCTTGTCCACGAGGAACGATGGTTACTTTATGGACCGTTTCAGCATCATCGAGCGTTAGCCCGATTACTGTATGGCCAGCTTCGTGGAACGCCACGATATTGCGTTCTTTTTTCGAAATGACGCGATTTTTCTTAGCAGGACCCGCAATAACGCGATCAGATGCTTCATCAAGATCGGACATATCGATTTTGAGTTTACTGCGACGAGCTGCAACAAGTGCTGCTTCGTTCAATAAATTCTCTAAGTCAGCACCTGAGAATCCAGGAGTACGCTGAGCGATCGCTTTCAAGTCAACATTTTCGTCAAGTGGTTTATTGCGCGCGTGAACTTTAAGAACTTCTTCACGGCCTCTGACATCTGGGCGACCTACGGTAATCTGACGGTCAAAACGGCCAGGACGAAGCAAAGCCGGATCCAGAATATCTGGACGGTTTGTTGCGGCAATAATGATAACTCCTTCGTTTGCACCAAAGCCATCCATTTCTACCAACAACTGGTTCAATGTCTGTTCACGCTCATCGTGTCCACCGCCAAGTCCAGCGCCACGTTGGCGACCGACTGCGTCAATTTCATCGATGAAAATGATACAAGGTGCGTTTTTCTTAGCATTTTCGAACAGATCACGAACTCGGGAAGCACCGACACCAACAAACATTTCAACAAAATCAGAACCACTGATTGAGAAGAAAGGAACGCCAGCTTCTCCGGCCACCGCACGAGCCAATAGAGTTTTACCGGTACCCGGAGGTCCGACAAGCAAAATACCTTTTGGAATGCGTGCGCCAATGTCTGCAAATCTGCGCGGATCTTTCAGGAAATCAACAACTTCTATAAGTTCCTGCTTCTCTTCATCTGCTCCCGCTACATCATTAAAGCGAACTTTATGTTTCTGGTCATCGTACAGCTTCGCTTTACTTTTACCAAAGTTCATCACACGACCGCCTCCGCCGCCTTGTGACTGATTAAGTAAGAAGAAGAAAAGGATGAAGATGATGATGAATGGAATGATGCCTGTGAAAAATGAAACCCAGCCACTTGTTTGTGGAGCTTTCAAATATTCAATCTCAACACCATCTTGTGCTCTGGCAACTGCATCAATTTCAGCAGTTAACGCTTCATTTTCCAGAGGAATGTTAGTAACAAAAGACTGTCCATCTTCATAGCCTTCCATTACGCCTGTAACTTCATAAACCATCGCCTCTGGTTGGATGGTTACTTCCGTAATTTCCCCAGTTTCCAGTGCTGCTAAAAATTCGTTATATCCTATATTTTCAGTCGGCTGGTCGCTATTGTTAAAGGTACCCAGAATCCCGATAATAACTAGGAAAATCAGTAAATAAAATATGGTGTATCGAAATATCCGATTCATCCCGCGCCTCCTCAATAAAGTTTCCCTAAAACTATACTAAATACTACCATAGGAACATTTAAGCATACAACGAAAAGGCCTTATTCTCGCTGATAATTCCATAGACTGTGAACGATCGTTGTCTATTCTTCTTCTCCGCTGTAAACCGAAGGCTTAAGAATCCCGATATACGGTAAATTCCGATATCTTTCCGCATAGTCCAATCCATAACCCACAACAAATGCATCCGGCACGATAAAACCGACATAATCAGCTTTCAAGTCCACCTTTCGCCCTGTCGGCTTGTCCAGCAATGTCACAATCTTAATCGATTTAGCTTTTCGGTACTTGAACAGGTCTACTAAATAGCTGAGGGTCAATCCACTGTCGATAATGTCTTCGATGATTAGAAGGTCGCGTCCTTCGACACTGGCGTTCAAATCTTTAATGATTTTAACTTCTCCTGAAGAAACGGTGGCGTTGCCATAGCTTGAGACGTCCATGAAATCCATTTCAACAAAACCATCAATACGCTTCATCAAATCTCCCATGAAAGGCATCGCACCTTTTAATACACCGATAGCTAATGGATATTTGTCTTTATAATCCTCTGTTAAGGTTGCTCCTAATTCACGCGCTTTTTCCTGTAGCCGTTCTTCAGTGATCAATATTTCTTTAATGTCGTTCTGTAGCATGGTGGACCTCCTAATAATCCTTGTTTTACAATCTATAAAAATTGTTCAATTAGTACCCAGTTGTCTCTGTCGCGCTTTTGTCGACTGACCATAGCAGATGGGCGCAAACCTGGCACTAATAAAAGTTCGTTTTTGCCAGTTGTAATGACAGGCCACCTTTCTCTCATAGGCACAGGGATTTTTTCATCAATCATCAAACGCGCCAATTTTTTCGGCTGATCCATTCCAGCAAGCTGAATCCGGTCACCAGGTTTTCTGCTCCTTAAAAAGAATTGTGAATCTTCAGGTGCGTGAAAATACCAAGCTACAGCATCCTCGGGTTTTTCCAATCGAGCTAAAGGCAGCATTTTATAACGGCAGCCACAGTAAACGGGCGTCCATTCAGCTGCAATAGAGATAGTTACTGTTGCAGCCAATGGTTCTAGCGATTGGCGATTGAGAAAAAACATGTCGTATTGGCGGGTCGCTACATAATTCTGCGGCAAATGTAAGAAAACAGTACCAGAGGAACTTTGCATCATTTCCTGCATTTGTTCAACTAGCTGTCTCGTTACGGGAACTTGCTTCGGATTATATAGATAGTTTAATAGTAGTAGAACCATTCTTTTTTGTAAAGCACGCGCTTCAGTTCTGAAACTTTTGGCAGACAAAACAATTTTTTCATCTTTCCTTTGAATCAACTGCTGTAACTTCTCCTCAGCCAACTCCCGCAAGAACTGCTGATCCTGTTGCATGTCTTCAGCCAGTTCAACGAAATTTCGGGAAACTTCCCTGCTTTCATCTTTGAGCAGCGGCAAAATCCGCTGGCGTACCCGATTTCTTGTATAAGCTGACTCTGCGTTGCTCGAGTCTTCCCGGTGCGGAATTTTATGCAGATCGGCATAAGCTGCAATCTGTTCCTTGTCCACTGCCAACTGGGGCCTTATCAGTGAACCGCCTCCAAACGGACGGTGAGTTGGCATTCCAAAAGCCCCTTCCTGCAGACTACCTCTCAACCCTGACATTAGGATAGTCTCAAGTTGATCATCGGCGTGGTGGGCCGTTGCAAATTTATTAGCGTCGGTCTGTTCCATGACTTCAAGAAAATATGAATAACGTTCAAGTCTACACAGTTGTTGCTTGTTACCACCTTTTTCTTTCCAGATTTCAGGAATCGGGATGGCTCGGCTAAAATACTCCACCCCCCACTTTTTAGCAGTTGCTTCCGTAAACAGATGGTCCTCTCGGGATTCCTCATCTCTTAGCATATGATCGATATGGACTGCTGCAACTGAAATACCAAGCTCCTCTTTTTTGGCATGCAAGAAATGGAGCAATACCATCGAGTCGATGCCTCCTGAACAGCCCACCAGAACTAGGTCTCCAGAATCAAGCAATCGGTGCTTGTGGATATGCTTCATCATCAGCTCCTGAAAGCTCTTCATTTGTTTCACCCCGTTTGCCTATATCTTCCTTCCAGGCTTGTGCAGAAGAATAGGATAAAAATTATTTTCAAATGGCAATTGACAACTGTATCTTTCAATAGTATGCTATTAAATGTTCGTTTAAACAAGGCGGCGTAGCTCAGCTGGCTAGAGCGTACGGTTCATACCCGTGAGGTCGGGGGTTCGATCCCCTCTGCCGCCATTATTCTTTAAACTGAAGACTTTAACACTAAGCAGTGCCCTATCAGGGGCGCTGCTTTTTTTGCATAAAAATACTCAATCAGATCAGCGGAATGTGAGAAAAAAACGCTTCCCATGTGAGAAGCGTTTCAATATAGATTTCTAACTGTGTTGAAGCATTTCCCTATACTATTAAAACAGCTAGCAAGTTAGCCTCTTTTTGCCCCTCTGCCGCCGCGCTTCGATTCAGTAGCGCGCTTCAAGGTCGTCATGTTTTCTTCGCTGTCTTTCAAGAACTTCGCCATTTTTGTTTCAAAGTTCTCTTTTGGAGCGCGTTCAAATGAGCGATTGCTTGGGCGTGGGCGTTGTGGTCGCTCTGTGCCGCCAGGTGGTTGTGGCTTCGCTTTACGAATGGACAGACCGATTTTACCATCTGCTTCTACATTCATGACTTTCACTTCTACCATTTCGCCAACTTTAAGATGATCGTTGATATCTTTTACGTAGTTGTCGGCGACTTCACTTATATGCACGAGGCCTGTTGCACCAGTTGGAAGCTGAACAAATGCTCCAAAGTTTGTAATACCTGTGACTTTACCTTCTAACTTGCTGCCTACTTCAATCGACATAAAAAAAATGCTCCTCCTTAAAAATTAAGATGACTCCAAAAATGGGTCACACTGTCATTTTGCGGGACTTGTCCCACTTTTTATTATAACCATCAAAAAAAGAGTGTCAACTGACTACTCTTCTTTTGTTGAATTTTCTTCATCTTTTTTTTCATCATGAGGTGTGGTGAAAATGATCTCTCCTTCATCTGAGAGGAAGTAATCTTTGCGCGCTAATTTAGCTAAATATTCTTCGTCATTCAATAGGAGAATCTGCTCTCCCAGCTGACTTTGCTGCTTTTCAACTTCTTCAAGTTTCAACAGCGTTTCTTCGCGGAGCTGTTCTTTTTCGGAAATTGTCTGCGTTTGGGCATAGATCGTCGAACCCACCCAAATCGTCGTCATTAGGACCAGCAATCCAAACACGGTCAGTCTTCTGAATAACCGCACTCGATGAGCTTTTTTACGCTCCCCTTCCACTTCAACTGAACGGACATAGTCATTGCGAATTGAGGTGACTTCGCGCTTTTCCGCCTTGTTGTCTCTCTTCAAACTCATGACCCGCCCCCCTTCCATACTAACTTTGTCATTATTATACATGAAAATCCTTGATATTATAAGCTTTTTGAATAATTCCCCCTATTTCCACTCCATTTCTTTTTTAAAAAAGTCTAACTCTTTACTTTTTATTAATAAAAATACTGTTGACTTAATTTTTATACAGTCATATAATACTAATCACCATCTTTTAATGAATGCTATCATGGTTCTTACGAATTTAAATTAATTTTTTTTTTATAAATATACAAAATTACTGAATAAAATTGGAGTGAAGAGAATGACGGGCTTATTGACATTATCGAACGGAAAAGCGTTTAAAGGGCAATGGCACGGTGAAGTTTCTGCTATTCAAGGAGAAATCGTCTTTTTCACAGGCATGACTGGCTATGAAGAAGTCTTGACAGACCCTTCCTATAAAGGCCAGATCATTGTATTCTCTTACCCGCTTATCGGGCAATACGGAATCCAGGCTCTTTATGCACAATCCGACCACATCCAGGCAGCTGGCGTTATTGTTGCCGGATTGTATGACGGGCCACTCAGCAAGGATGCAATTTCATTTGCAAAATTTGCCGACAGCCATGAGATTCCGATTTTGAGTGGAGTGGATACACGTTCAGTCATACAGAACGTCCGCGAATCAGGAACGATGCAATCGCAGCTAGTACACGCTTCCCGCCAGGAATTGGACTGGGAACCCGTACAAACCTATTTCTTCCCGGCCACCACAGAAATTGAAGAAATTCAAACCGTAGGCTCTGGCTCTCCTCATATTGGCATGATCGATTTCCATTATAAATCTTCCATCTTAAAAGAACTGCTCGAATTGGATTGCAAAGTTAGTATCATCCCTCATGCAACATCGACAGAAACGCTTGATTCACTCGGACTGGACGGCCTGCTTTTTTCAAACGGTCCTGGAGATCCGGCAGCCCTTCAGCATTTTTTTCCTACCTACCGCGACTGGGCTGAACGCTATCCGAGTTTCGGCATCTGCCTCGGCCATCAAGTACTTGCTTCGGCATTTGGGGCCAAAACCACGAAACTGGCATACGGCCATCGCGGCGCCAATCATCCGGTAATGAACCTGCGGACAAAACGGGTCAGCATGAGTTCGCAAAATCACAGCTATGTGGTCGAAAGCGCCAGTTTGCAGGATACGCCGTTTTCCGTACTCTACGAAAACGTCAATGACGGCAGCATTGAGGGGCTCGTTCACAAAACCCTGCCTTTGACCACGGTCCAATTTCATCCGGAAGCGGCACCGGGCCCCGCTGACCACCTTGAACTGTTTCAACAATTTTTAGCGTTAACACAACAGAAAGAGAGAGTGAAAATGCATGCCTAAGCACGATCAAATAAAGAAAGTACTAGTCATCGGATCAGGAGCCATCGTCATCGGACAGGCGGCAGAATTCGACTATTCTGGCACGCAGGCATGTGTAGCATTAAAAGAAGAAGGCATTCATGTAGTGTTAATCAATAATAACCCGGCTACCATCATGACCGATAAATCCGTTTCCGATCAGGTGTACTTCGAACCGATGACTTTGGAAAGCGTCACCGCCATCATCAAAAAAGAACGTCCGGATGGCTTGCTCGCAACGGTCGGCGGGCAAACCGGCTTGAATTTGGCAATGGCTTTATCCGATTCCGGCATCTTGTCGCAATATAGCGTTACATTGCTTGGCACCGATATGAAAGCAATCAAGCAGGCCGAAGACCGCGAGCAATTCCGGTCGCTGATGGACCAGTTGAGCGAACCTGTTCCTGTCAGCGACATCATTTATTCGATTGAAGGAGCCCTGGAGTTTGCCACTTCAGCCGGCTATCCACTCATCGTGCGCCCTGCCTATACGCTTGGTGGCTTTGGCGGCGGAATTGCCCCTGATGAAAAGACTTACATTAAGTTGGTGATGCAAGGATTAAGCGCCAGCCCCATCAAGCAATGCCTGGTGGAAATCAGCATTGCCGGCTACAAGGAGATCGAATACGAAGTGATGCGAGACGCAGATGGCACGTGTATCACTATTTGCAATATGGAAAACCTGGATCCAGTCGGCGTACATACCGGCGATTCGATCGTTGTGGCGCCCAGCCAGACTTTGAATGATAAAGATTTCCACATGCTGCGCAGCGCTTCCATCCACATTATCGAAGCACTTGGTATTATCGGCGCATGCAATGTCCAGTTTGCGCTGCATCCGGAAACATCTGCTTATT
This sequence comes from Planococcus antarcticus DSM 14505, assembly GCF_001687565.2. Classification (NCBI taxonomy): domain Bacteria; kingdom Bacillati; phylum Bacillota; class Bacilli; order Caryophanales; family Caryophanaceae; genus Planococcus; species Planococcus antarcticus. The sequence goes on along the minus strand of NZ_CP016534.2, from coordinate 73,962 downwards.
ATTTGATCGAAGTCAATCCGCGCGTCAGCCGTTCTTCGGCACTGGCTTCAAAAGCAACCGGTTACCCAATCGCTAAGATCGCTGCGAAATTGGCGATCGGCTATAAATTAGCCGAATTGAAAAACCCGGTGACTGGCACCACGTTCGCTAGCTTTGAACCAGCGCTGGATTACGTAGCTGTCAAAATTCCACGCTGGCCATTCGACCAGTTTTCACAAGCGGAACGCAAATTAGGTACACAAATGAAAGCGACTGGTGAAGTCATGGCCATCGAACGGCGCATGGAAGCCGCGTTGCAAAAAGCGATTCGTTCACTTGAATTGCCGATTAATGGCTTCCGTCTGGCGGCACTTTCTAATTTTTCGACAGAAAATTTATGCCAATTAGCGAGTGAAGCGGATGACCGCCGGCTGTTTGTTCTTTTCGAACTGCTGATCCGCGGCAAAAGCATTGAGTTTCTGCATGGCATCACCGGCATCACTGCTTACTTCCTATCGACGATGGCCAATATCGTTGCCGAGTGGCAAGAGCTCCAGCAATTGGACTGGAACAATATGACCCGCCCCCGCCTTCTGCAGGCCAAAACACTTGGTTTCGGTGATCAGCAATTGGCGGATTTATGGAATGTTTCTTGCCCCGAAATTTGGGGACAGCGCAGACTTTGGCAAGTGACTCCTGCTTATCGGATGATTGATACATGTGCCGCTGAATTTCGTTCAGATACCAATTATTTTTATTCAACATGGCAAGGTTGTTCTGACGTCACCCGCCCTCATCATAAGAAAAAAGTGGCAGTTGTAGGATCAGGTCCAATTCGAATCGGACAAGGCATTGAGTTTGATTATTGCTGCGTGCACAGTGTCATGGCAGCCCAAAAGCTCGGCTATGAAGCGATCATGATCAATAACAATCCGGAAACGGTTAGCACCGATTATGAAGTGGCAGACGCTTTGTATTTTGAACCGCTGACACCGGAAGACATTCTCAATGTCCTGGACTTTGAAGGCATCAACCAGGTCATTCTTCAGTTCGGCGGGCAAACTTCACTGAATGTTGCAGCCGCTTTGGAGGAAGCCGGCATTACGGTTCTTGGATCGACAGTCGATTTGCTAGATCAAATGGAAGACCGCGACCGTTTTTATGCGTTCCTGAAATCGATTGGCTTGCCGACCATTCCCGGCAAAACCGCTTTTGAAGCTTCTGCTGTCATACCGGCAGCCCGTTCACTCGGCTTTCCGGTGCTCCTGCGTCCGTCTTATGTTATCGGTGGACGCGGCATGATTGTTTTGCATAACAAAACGGAGCTCAGCGAATGGCTGCAACAGACGACCATGGAGTTTCCTATACTGGTCGATCATTTTGTCACCGGTAGGGAAATCGAAGCCGATATCCTGACCGATGGCGAAAATGTCTGGGTCTCCGCCATTTTCGAGCATGTTGAAGGAACCGGCGTTCATTCGGGCGATAGCATCGCGATAACGCCACCTATATCTTTATCGGACACAGCCCTACAAAAACTTTCTGACACCGCGACCCATGTCGCCAGAAATATGGACTATACCGGCTTGTTCAATATTCAATTCGTTTACGAAGGCGAACAATTATTCGTTATGGAAATCAACCCAAGGGCATCACGGACAGCACCAATTAGCTCGAAAGTGACCGATGTGCCACTTGTGCAACATGCCACGGCTTTATTGCTCGGAGTTCCTTTCGAAGAGCTCAATATAGAAGAAAGCTATAATGGGCAGCCGGAGTATACGGTTAAAGCACCGGTCTTCTCTCACATTAAACTGCCTGGCCTGTCTCCCGTTCTGTCTCCTGAAATGATGTCGACGGGTGAAGTCATCGGCTCAAGCCCCGACTTTGATACCGCATTAGCGAAAGCCTTAAGCGGCGCTTCCGTTCAGTTAGCTGACCTTGCTTCGGGTGGTACTGCGTTTGTCGCAGAACAATCGATTGATCAAGTAGATAGCGCTGTGTGGCAAGCACTTGGCTTCAGTATTATCACCGAGAACCTAATGTCTTTTGAAGAGTGGCTGAAAACGGACACTAAAAAAGCCTATATCGACTTTGCCCCTGACCCGGAAAGTACCAATGCCAAGCAAGCGGCGATTCATCGTCTCCATGTTTGGACACGTCCTGAAACAGCAGCTGCTTTTAACGGAACTTATTCATCTATTAGCCCACTATCGAAAGGAGTGCTTGCAAAATGACAATGGCGATCCCGTTTGCCCCATCAATTATCCAGGAAGATTTCCTGTCCCTTAAAGATTACAGCACAGATGAAATCTTAGATTTGCTGAATCTCGCAATCGAATTAAAAAAACCGCAGAACAAGTATTTGCCGCTCTTAAAAGGCAAAGTGCTGGGGATGATTTTCGAAAAAGCCTCTACTCGTACCCGTGTTTCATTTGAAGCTGGAATGCTTCAACTTGGCGGTAACGCTATGTTCCTAAGCTCACAAGACACACAAGTTGGGCGCGGAGAAACCATTGCCGACACTGGACGCGTTTTGTCAGGTTACTTGGACGGGCTGATGATCCGCACGTTTCATCAATCTACCGTTCAAGAATTAGCGGACTTTAGTTCGATTCCCGTTATTAATGGATTAACCGATGATTATCACCCGTGCCAAGTGATGGCAGATTTGATGACTATACTTGAGCATTTTGGCACATTAAAAGGCAAAAAGTTGGCTTATATCGGAGATGGAAATAATGTGGCCAATTCCTTGATGATTGGTGCCGCTAAAGTGGGGATGGATATTAGCATCGCTTCACCTGCTGCTTATGCACCCACTCCAGAAATGGTCACTTTAGCAAAAGATATCGCACAATACACCGGATCGGTCATCGACATCACTGAAAGTCCCGAACAAGCAGTTGCCGACAGTGACGCCATTTATACGGATGTCTGGGCCAGTATGGGACAGGAGCAGGAAACCATTGAACGCTTCGAACATTTTCAGGGCTTTCAAGTGAACGACGAGCTCGTCAAACATGCCAAAGCAGATCATATCTTCATGCATTGTTTGCCCGCTCACCGTGAAGAAGAAGTGACAACTGGTATTTTAGAAGGACCGCATTCGGTCATTTTTCAGCAATCCGAAAATCGTTTGCATGCACAAAAAGCCGTGCTTATTGCACTGATGGCTGACAAATAAGCAACGACAAAAAACGTCTTCGGAATCAATGGATTCCGAAGACGTTTTTTCTGTTTACTTGTCTAAATATTCCTCTAAGGTCTTGCCGCTTTTTTTCACTTGTCCGGACAAATCAGAGCCGAGGTAGCGGAAATGCCAAGGTTCGTGCATATAGCCTGTAATGTTTTCCTTGCCTTTGGGATAGCGGAGAATAAACCCGTAGTTATGGGCATTGGCTGCGAGCCACTTTCCTTCTTTCGTCGCTGCAAACAATTCCTTCAGCCATTTAGACTGATCGCTTCCCCCAAAATCGAATGCCAATCCCATCTGATGTTCACTATGGCCTGGTTTTGCGCTGAATCGATTGGCTTGCGCTGCACCGTGTTTGCTGACGTAGCTGGTGTACAACTCTTTTTGGCGGTTATAGGAACGAAAAGTACTGAAAGCCGTCAACTGGACTCCCTGTTTTTTCGCCTCTGCGGTCATAGCATTAACCGCTTTTTGGGCCAGCATGCTGACTCCAGGATTGTAGCTCGCTGGAAGGCTATATTGTTTATTGACGATCAACACACCTGACATATAGGTTCCCGGTGTCCCGGTTGGAGGTGCAGGATAAGATGTAGTATTTCCTGCAGGTTCTTTGCTTATTAGATACGCTGCATTTACCCAGCCGACTTTTGCGCCGTACTCCACTTTATACCAATTGCCATCTTTGCCAAGATACTTGACCGTTGCCCCTTTGGGAATCGAGGCAACAATCGGATGGCTGACACCCGCCTTCGAGCGCATATTCAATTGATCGATTGTCGTGTAGATGACAGTTTTTCCAGGCTGTGCCGTGGTAACAAAAAACTGAGCGGGCGCTAAAAGTCTTGCCATGAAACCTGCAAAATGCTGACGTTGCAAAGAATCCTTCGGCTTGAATGCCCCGCCTGGAAAACCATTGGTTATGCCAGCTGTCGCCAACCGGCTTATGTATGCATTCGCCCAATAAGCCGAACTGACATCTGTGAAGACAATGCCTTTATTAGCTGTTAAATGGTACGCTTCGGTCAAAATTTTAGCCATTTCCGCGCGGGTCAAGGCACCTTCGGGATCAAAGTACTTTATGCCTTTCTGTGATTCTTTTCCTTCAATAAATCCAAGTTCCACCGCTTTGGAGACTTCTTTATATCCATAACTGCCAGATTTTAGGTCAGCAAAGCCGGGATCCGGAGCAGCTGTTTCTTTGGGTTTCATTTCACGCAGAATCATCCGCACTGCATCCAGTCGTGTGATGCTGGCTGCCGGTTTGAAACTACCGTCCGGAAAGCCTTTGATGATGCCTAGCCCTGTCAGAAAATCGACTTCTTCTTTGAAAGTGGTGACATCTTGAAAAGAACTTGCAGCGCGAGCTTGGCTCATGCCGATTGGTGCAGTTCCTTGCTGGGGCATCAGCGAAGCAGCTAGCAATAGCGCTCCGGCTGATAATCCAAGTTTCTTGCCCATTGAAATTTTTGGCAATCTTATCATTTCCTTTCAACAAATCCTTGTATAGGTCTTTACCTTTTGCTATTTTTCATCATATAGAAAATAATTGGCTTTATCTATGGTGCATTTTATTCAGAAACACAAAAAAACCTGCACAAAGCAGGTTTTGAAAAACTATTACGCTTCGTCATCAATAAATTCAGGTTCGACCTTTTCTAGCTTTTCTTCTTTTAAGATGGTGTACATAGTAGCAGCTTCTTCTTTTTTCGCTACTTCTTTCAGCCTATCGATACGTACCGTGACGACTTTTTGGCCAAAACGGATTTGTAGCTCATCGTTTTCTTTAATGACTGAGCTGGCTTTCGCTTTATTGCCATTTACTGTGATGCGGCCTTGGTCAGCTACTTGCTTTGCTAAAGTACGGCGTTTGATCAACCGGGATACTTTCAAAAATTTATCGAGTCGCATAATTAGTCTTCCTTTCTTGCCAATAGCTTGGCTTGGTTCCAGAATTCGTCCAGTTGCTCTAATGTATAATCACTGAAGTTTCCGGTTCCCTGCTTGACTTGCTGTTCTACATAATTAAAACGTGTTTGGAATTTCTGGTTAGCTTGCATCATCGCTTGCTCTGGTGACAAATCGAAGAACCGCGCAAGATTCACTACCGTGAACAATAAATCGCCAAGTTCGTCTAATTGGCTAGCTTTGGAACCTTTCGCCACTTCTTGCTGAAACTCCTGCAATTCTTCGTGGAATTTATCCCAAGCGGATGCTGCGTCTGGCCAGCTAAATCCGAATTTTGCCGCTTTCTTTTGATAATTAAATGATGTCGTTAAGGAAGAACTAAAACGTTCTTGGTCTTCTAATAAAGAATCTTGTACCGGTTTTTCCTGGGCTTTAATTTCTTGCCAATTGGCAACGACTTGCTCGGAATCTTCAACCGAAACGTCGCCAAAAACATGCGGATGACGTCGAATCATTTTCGCACTAACTGCTTCAAGCACATCTTCTAACTGAAAATAGCCGTTGTCTTGACCGATTTGGGCATGCAAGAACACTTGCAACAGAACATCTCCCAATTCATTGGTAATTGATTTATCGTCACCTTCTTGAATCGCTTGAAGCAGCTCGTGTGCCTCTTCAATCAAAAAAGCGCTTAATGATTCATGCGTTTGCTCGCGGTCCCACGGACAGCCTTCAGGGCTTCTCAGCTTCGCAACAATACTACGGAACGTTTGCCATTCTTTTAAGCGCTGCGTTTGTTCTGCAGCTGGCGGCACGTAAACGGTCGTCAAATTAGTAACTTCTGCTACGCGGTCTAGTTCATGAAGCGGTACTGTACACAACACTTCGTCTTTAGAACCAGCAGCCGTCACGACGGTCACCGGATAATCGTCTGGATATTTTTCCATCAGCGTTAATTTAACTTCAGAGGCACTAAAGCTGTCATAAACTTGTGCAATTAATAAATGCTGCGTCATGTTTACGTGATCGCTAGTCATTTCGGTGCCATCCATCAATTGAAAACCTTCAATTGGGTCAATGCGGAGCGCACCGAACAAGGAATCTAGGAAACTATGTCCGCCTTCAATGGCTAATTGGCAACGTCCCTGCTTTTCTGCACCAATCAAGTTTTGGACTGTCTGCTCTGCCACTAATGGGTGACCTGGCACTGCATAAATTACCGATTCTTTCTTGGACAAGTCAATCAACGTTTCTGCAATTTCTGCATATACTGGACTAAAGCTATCGTGTTTTTCATACACTGTGTCGAAACTTGTGAATGTCACCCCTTCTTCGACAAGTTCTGTCAGTACGGGATGGTCCTCGGTTCGCACGTATAAGTTAACTGCAGCTTTTAATTTTTTATAAACACCGAGTGGCAATTGGTCTAAATCTCCAGCACCGAGGCCAATAATGTGAATCGTATTCATCGCATTTCACCTTTTTTCTTTGAATTTATTGCTAATTGTAGTCCTGCTAGCTTGCGGCCAAAAGGAATGATATACCATTCCTTTTCCGTGATAATCCGACTTTTACCGATTAATGCCATAAATACCAAAGCGCCGAGCGGAATGGTTGTAGCCGTTGTTAATAAAGCACCGAAACGACTAGACAAGTTATTAAACAAATAGTTGTCAGCTAAAATCGACCAGCCGAGTACTACCGCTGACATTGCCATAGCAGCTCCGAAAAGCCAGCCATAATAGGATAAGGGCGCAAACGTTAATGGCCATACTTTTTTAAAATAAAATAATAAGCCAATTACAACAATCATTAAGCCGATATTTCCAGCAATAGCCGCTCCAGAAACACCCCATATAGGTAGCAACAGCCAATTGCCGATTATTTTCACAACTAAGCCCGACACCAGTAGTAAAGCCGGAACTCTGACCTTACCGAGTCCGTGAAGCATCGCCGTCATAATTAATAAAAGCGACATCCAGACGATTTGCCAACTGAAAATAATTAACGCAAAAGACTGTTCGCGCGTTTGGAATAGTGTTTCATTGACATAAGGCATAACGAACGTCAGCCCAACAGCAGCGGCAAATGCAAACAAAAAGGATACACGGAACGCCAAACGGGCATACATTTCAGCTGGGCGGCCACTGTTTTTCTTGGAGGTCCTCGCCACTAGTGGAACAATTGCCAGAGTCAGCGAAGTGGCAATTAAAATACCAAATTGCACCAACGGCTGACCGCGGTCGTAAATCCCTTTTTGTTCCATCGCAACAAGCCGTCCCATACCACTTTCCTCAAGCAAACGAAACACTGTAAACGAATCTACTAGCTGAAACAGTACTAAAATCAAAGAACTCATGCTGACGCTTATGCTGATTGCGGTCATTTCCTTGACGATGGACCAGGCACCGACCGTTGTAGTAGGCTGCTTTAGGGATGCTGAATGATTACGGAAATAAAGCAACAGTAAAATGGCTGCCCCTAGTCCACCAGCGACAGCACCGAGCATCGCCATTTGTCCCGCTGCATATAATGAAAAACCACTCGAGACGACAATCCAAGCGCCAATTAAAATGACCGCCACGCGCAATCCTTGTTCCACCACTTGGGCATAGGCAACAGGCGCCATGTCATTACGCGACTGAAAATAACCCTTCAGAACTGCGAGCGGTGCCATCAATAGCACCGAAAACGCACCAACTTTCAGTAATTGACTCAATTGCAAATCGCCCATCCAGCCCGCTAGTAGTTCAGCACCGAAAAACAACAAGACGAATACGATAATGGAAATGACTGCCACATAGGTGACCGCGATGCGCAGAATCGCTCCGTGTGACTGCTTGCCTGTATCTGCCAGTAATTTGGAAATGGCTACTGCAAAGCCGTAAGAAGTCCAAATGCCAAAAATAGCAACAAAAGGATAGACCTGCTGGTAAATGTAGAATCCCTGATCTCCCACAAGATTCTGGAAAGGTACACGGTAGACCGCGCTCAGCAGCTTGACGATAAACCCTGCAATCGTCAGCAAGACCGCGCCTTTCATAAATGATTTCATCGTGCCTTCATTGTTCACCGGACCCACTCACCTCTTACAGACATTAACTAAATCTATTTAAAGAAAGAATTTGCTTTTATACATCGCTTTTCCAACTCAATAAGGGGGGACAAACGAATAAATCGCTCCAGACGGACGCTTTGGGCCCGCAGGATGCGGGTCATGCAACTGGCGCGACAGGCGGTGCCAGTTGCCAAGGACGTCGCTTGAGCCTCCTCTTCGCAAGCTCCTGAGGGGTCTCAGCACTCCGTTTTTCGCAGGAAAGACATTGAACGAAGAGAGTTCCGGCAATCGCTTTGCGGCGAAGCTAGCGCGGCGATGCAGGAGCACCTCTTCGCACTTCGCCGTCTCCCGCTATTTCTTCTAAGTATCCTTGAGTAATAAATCTTCAAGATATGGAGCAAACCAGCAGAGCCTCCCAAGAGAGCAGCGTAAGCCATATGAAAAGAAATCCACTCGGGCGTAAAAGCCCGAGTTAGTTCGGCGCAAGCTCGCAGAAAAGCGGAGCTGGTTTGTGGAATATCCATTCTAAGAAATTGTTAACCCACTCTATATAGCTCCATTTATAGAACCGCTTTTACTTCACGAAGCGATTCCGGCAATAACTTCATCATGCCTTCTAGAACGTCGAATGGATGTATTTTTTTTGTTTTATTCTCATCAATGGACATGATCAACTTTTGTCCCGACATGCTGAATCCGACCGCACGCCCATAAGCAGCAGATTCCTCTACGACTTTGCCACCATTAATGCTGGCCGTGCCGTTTTCACTAAGCCGGACAGTCACGACTTTGCCGGTTTGCTTGATGGATTCAACACCTATCTGGCGTGCCCATACTTTCATGCGGGCAATGCGCAGCAAGCTATCCGTTTCGTTTGGCATATCGCCAAAACGGTCAATCAATTCATCCTGCAGCTCGGTCATTTCCTCTTCCGTATCCACGCCTTTGACGCGTTTGTACATTTGAATCTTCTGGTAGCCGTCGCTGACGTAGGAGTCTGGAATATAAGCATCGATATCGAGAGAAATTTCGATTTCCGGTATCACTTCTTTTTTGACACCCGACTGGCGTTCGTCGATTGCCTCCTGCAGCATTTGCGAATAGAGATCAAAGCCGACAGAGTCAATAAAGCCATGCTGCTGCGAACCCAGCAGATTGCCTGCTCCGCGAATCGTCAAATCGCGCATGGCGATTTTGAAACCGGATCCGAGCTCAGTGAATTCTTTGATCGCCATCAACCGTTTTTCTGCGACGTCAGTCAGCACTTTGTCGCGCTGATACATGAAGTAAGCGTAAGCCACGCGGCTGGAGCGTCCGACGCGTCCGCGCAATTGATACAGCTGCGACAAGCCCATGCGATCGGCATTATAAACAATCAGTGTATTGACGTTCGGAATATCAATGCCAGTTTCGATAATAGTTGTCGTCACCAGCACATCGTAATCACCGTCAAGGAAACTCAATATGACTGATTCCAGTTCGGTTTCATTCATTTGCCCATGGGCGTAACCAACGCGTGCTTCCGGCACTAGTGATTGAATTTCTTCCACTTTCCGCGTCATATCATCTACACGGTTGTACAAATAAAACACTTGCCCACCACGCGCCATTTCGCGTTCGATGGCTTCGCGTACGAGCGCGCCATTGTGCTCCATGACGTAGCTTTGTACCGGAAAGCGATTGGCCGGCGGCGTTTCGATGACAGACAAGTCACGCACACCCATCATCGACATATGAAGCGTCCGGGGAATAGGTGTCGCCGTCAGCGTCAGGACATCCACATTGGTTTTCATCTGTTTGATCTTTTCCTTATGGGTAACACCAAATCGTTGTTCTTCATCGATAATCAATAACCCCAGATCTTTATATTGCATATCCTTCGATAAAATACGATGCGTGCCGATGACAACATCAACTGATCCGTTTTTCAATCCTTTGACTGTCTCAGTTTGTTGCTTTTTAGAACGGAAACGGCTCATCAAGCCGACCGTAATCGGATAATCCTTGAACCGTTCGCTCATCGTCTCAAAATGCTGCTGCGCTAATATCGTTGTCGGCACTAGAAATGCCACTTGCTTGCCATCGAGTACCGCTTTGAAAGCTCCACGAATGGCGACTTCTGTTTTGCCATATCCGACATCCCCGCAGATTAGACGATCCATCGGTCGCTCGTTTTCCATGTCACGCTTGACTTCATTGATCGAACGCAATTGATCGACCGTTTCTTCATACGGAAACTCCGCCTCAAATTGGCGCTGCATGTCCTGTTCTTCAGAAAAAGCAAAGCCTCGTAACGCTTCTCGTTCTGCGTAAAGCTTGATCAAATCATCGGCAATGTCTTGAACAGCAGCCGACACTTTTGTACGCGTCTTTTTCCATTCCGTACCACCCATTTTATGCAGCTTTGGTTCTTTTTCTTCAGAAGCAATATATTTTTGAATCAAGTCAATTTTATCGACCGGTACAAATAATTTATCGTCGGCTTTGTAAACGATGTGAAGGTAATCTTTATGAACGCCACCCGTTTCCAAGGTTTCAATGCCCACGAAACGGCCGATGCCGTGGTGGATGTGCACAATGTAGTCACCTGGTTTGATTTCGGAATAGCTTTTGATGCGCTCTGCGTTGGTCAGTTTTTGAGCGCGCGTTTTCTTCTTCGGCTGCTGCTTGAACAATTCCGAATCTGTAATGACGGCCAAGCGCTGCAGTGGCATTTCAAATCCTGTCGACAATTCTCCATCAACCAGATAAATTTTGCCGCCTTGAATTTCTGTTGAAGGCAAAGCAATTTCTGCTTCCATATCATAATCCGCCAGAACGGCACGAACTTTTTGCAAACGGTCATCACCTTGTGCCACGATAAAGATTTGGAACTTTCCTAAGGTCCAACGCTCCATCTCTGCTTTCAAAAGGTGCATTTGTCCATGGAAAGATTGCATCGGCTTGCATGAAAAGGCTAATGATTTTTTGACGGATACCATCGGGAATGTCCGAACGAATAAAGACAGAAACGTCACTTTTTGTTGTAGTTTCGACATCATTTCACGGAACGTATACGTTAAAGAAACATCATGTAGAAACTTTCCTTCTTCAAGCATCGACACAATCCAGTCGCTTTCTTCGCGCTCTAACGTGTCCGTCATTTCCTGTATTCGTCCTAATTCATCAAAAAAGACCAGTCCATTGCCCGGGAAATAATCACCTAGAAAAGCTGATTGGGTGTACGTCATTGAAGCATATTTCGTTAGCTGTTCGGGCGCTTCACCTTGTTTCAGTAAGTCGATGTCATGCTGGATATGCTGATGCATTAAAGCCTTCGTATCGTCAGCTTTTATTTTTTTCAGACTAGAGGCAAGTCGACCCTCCAATTTTCCTGCCAACTGGACTCGTTGCTCTTCTGATAGCACCAATTCACTTGCAGGCAAGATGCATAATGATTGAACTTTTTCGAGTGAGCGTTGGTCTTCAGCGGAAAACAGCCGCAACGAATCCACTTCCGTATCAAATAACTCGATGCGCACTGGATGTTCGAAGTTCAGCGGATAAATATCCAATATGCCTCCACGAAGTGCAAATTCACCCGGTGTAGTTACCATTGGTGTACGAGAATAGCCCATAGCCACCAATTTTAGAAGCCACTCTTCTGTATCGAGTTCTTCGCCTTCTGAAATCCGCAACGTGGCATAATCCCATTGTTCTTTCGTCGGTAATAATTTACGCATCCCAGCAACTGGTGTGATGTAAATCCCCTTGCCGACACTCTTCATATGGTCAAGCGTATCAATGCGATGAGCCCGTAGTTCTGGGCCTGAGAAAGAAACCTCCGCAGCAATTAACTCTTCCGCTGGGTAAAGATGGACTTGCTGTTCACCGACTAGCCGTACCAAATCATCGTACACGCGCTGTGCATGCAATAAATTTGGCGTTACAATTAATAAAGGAGTCTCCATTTCGGACCAAATTGTCTGATAGAAAATCGGCCGTGCACCGCCGGATAAACCAGAGATTAGCTGATGGTCCTGCCCTTTCTTTAAATCAGCTATGAATTTTTGTGTATGGGTCTCCTCCGAAAAGATCTTTAAAATATGATTCATCCAACTTCCTCCTTTCAAAAAAACACAGGAAACAGAAAAAAGCTCTGAACGCCGAATGCGTCAAAGCGGTTATGTTCCATTAAATTGATTCATTACTTCGAGATATGGTTTGAACAGCCAGGTTTCACAAGCTGCTGCACTTTTTTTGATGGCATCCGCTACTTCCGGAATCTCCTCTTTTGAAAAGCGCTGCAACACGTAATCAGGTACTTTCATGCCTGCCGGCGGACGGCTGATGCCGATGCGCAAACGATTGAATTCTTGGGTTCCTAAATGCTGGATCAGTGACTTGATGCCATTATGACCACCGGCACTGCCTTTTTGGCGCAACCGCAACTGGCCAGCCGGTAAATCCAGATCATCGTATATTACAATGATGTCTTTCAACTCGATGCCGTAGTAATCCATCAGCGCACTGACAGTCTCGCCAGACAAATTCATGTAAGTCAACGGCTTTAACAGCATCACTTTGCCTTCAGGACGATGGCTAATGGAATACATGCCTTTGAATTTGGACTGTGTCAACGGTGCGTTCCATTGGCTTGCCAAATAATCGACCACTTTAAAGCCGATATTGTGCCGTGTGTCTTCATATGCTTTGCCTGGATTTCCCAAGCCGATAATCAGTTTCATACCCATCTTCCTTTGCTTTTTCACTGCCTTTTATTTTACCATAAGTAATCCTGAAACAAAAAAATAGGGACTGTCTCTCGACAGCCCCTATTTCCCATTCGTATTTATGCTTCTTTATTTTCTTCTTCAGAATCTTCGCTGCCAACCACTTCTGGTTCTGCATTTTCTTCAGATACAGTTTCAAGCTCGTCCAATTCATCTTGTGTACGTGGAGCTGTTGCAGATACAAGGATAAAGTCGTCTTCGTCCAAGATTTCATAAGATACAGTTCCGCGAATATCGCCGACTGTGATTGTTTCGCCAATCGCCAGTTCAGTCGTGTCCACTTCTAATGCATCTGGAATGTCAGAAGGTTTCACGCGAACATTTACTTCGCGGTTCGGCTGAGTGATAAAGCCGCCTTCTTTTTCGCCTACTGATTCGCCAGTTAAGTGAACAGTTACAGCCACTTCTAGCTCATCAGACATGTTGATTGCTAAAAAGTCGACGTGCTTAAAGCTACCTTTTAAAGCATCCATTTGATAATCGCTCAAAACAACATTTTTAGTCTTGCCATCAAGTTCAAGGCTGATTACGCCGTTACGTCCAGATTCACGCAGGGTTTTAATCAAATCAATTTCAGATACTGTTACCGGTGTCGTTTCAGTTTTAAAACCGTAAACTACTCCTGGCACATTTCCATTTGAGCGAAGCTCAGTTAACGCAGAATTCTTGTTGCTGCTTTCCCTTTTTTTTGCTGTCATTTTTACAGTCATTACTTTCAGCCTCCAGTTATATTAAAAGTACATAATCACGATAGGTACATAACCATTATATACCCTTTTCTTGCATAAATGAAACCTAGATTGTAGAAAGGTCTGCCCGATGATCAATCAAAAAGAGTGCTGACAGATTTTTGCTCATGAACACGGACGATTGTTTCAGCTAATAACCGTGCTACAGACAATTGCTTGATCTTAGGAGATTTCTTTTCTTCTGGTAAGGCAATCGAGTTGGTAATGATCAATTCCTTGATCACTGAGTCGTTGATACGTTGTACAGCAGGACCTGACAAAACAGGGTGTGTACAGCATGCATAGACTTCTTTCGCGCCGCTTTCGATCAATGCGCTGGCAGCGATTGAAATTGTCCCGGCTGTATCAATGATGTCATCGATAATGATGGCTGTTTTGCCTTCCACATTACCGACGATATTCATAACTTCTGCTACGTTCGGACGAGGGCGGCGTTTGTCAATGATCGCAATCGGCGCTTTTAGGCGGTCTGCCATTTTGCGGGCACGTGTAACTCCACCATGATCCGGCGAAACGATGATGACATTTTCAAGATCAATACCGCTTTCATTCAGGAAATAGTCGGAAAGCAGAGGTACAGCTACCAGGTGGTCAATCAAAATATCAAAGAATCCTTGAATTTGAGGAGCATGCAGATCCAGAACGATTACACGTGTTGCACCAGCAGTTTCCAAAAGATTCGCTACTAATTTCGCTGTAATCGGCTCACGTGAACGGGCTTTGCGATCTTGTCGCGCGTAACCGTAATAAGGAATCACCACATTGACTGTACGAGCAGAAGCACGTTTAACGGCATCAATCATGATCAATAGCTCCATCAAGTTCTCGTTAACTGGCTGAGAAGTCGATTGCACGATAAACACATCATAGCCGCGAATACTTTCTTCAATATTAATCTGGATTTCACCATCGCTGAAATGTGTAACCGAACTTTTTCCAAGCGGAATGCCTGCGTGTTCCGAAATTTCCTCAGCTAGCTCCTGGTTCGAATTCAATGAAAAGATTTTCAATTTCGAGTTTGCATTTTGATAGCCCATTAGGTGTAAACCCTCCTATTTTTTCCCGTTTAATTTGCTTGCATAGCCTTCTTTATTTTCCTGGCGCGCGCGTGCAATCGCCAATGAATTCTCAGGTACATCTTTTGAAATCGTTGAGCCTGCTGCTACATAAGACCCTTTGCCTACCGTGACCGGTGCAATCAGATTCGAGTTGCAGCCAATAAAAGTATCGTCTTCAATGATGGTCTGAAATTTATTTTTGCCATCGTAATTGACCGTTATGGTACCACAGCCGATATTGACACCCGAACCAACATGAGCATCGCCAATATAGCTCAAGTGGGAAACTTTAGTGTCGTTTCCAACTTCCGACTTTTTCACTTCGACAAAGTTGCCGATTTTCACGTCATTTCCCAACACAGTTTCCGGGCGGATATGTGCAAATGGTCCAACAGCTGTATCCGTTCCGATGCTGCTGTTATGGATTTCCGAACTGCGGATTGCCGTGCGGTCCCCAATCACGCTGTTGACGATGTGGCTGTTGGAAGAAATGATGCAGTCTTCTCCAATTTTCGTATCGCCATCAATTGTCACATTCGGATGAATAATGGTATCCGCTCCGATTTCAGCTTTTGCACTAATATAGGCAGTCGCGGGATCGATGATCGAAACTCCCGCTCTCATATGCTTTTCAGCAATCCGTTTGCGCATCGTGCTTTCGGCTTGGCTCAATGCCACGCGGTCATTTACGCCCAATGTTTCATCAAAACTGTCTGTTGCATAAGCGGCTACGATTTCGCCTTGCTTTTGAAGAATTTCAACAACATCAGGCAAATAATATTCACCTTGAACGTTGTCATTAGAAACTAATTTCAACGCCTCAAATAACGCTTCGTTATCAAAGCAATACGTACCGGTATTGATTTCCTTTACTTGCTGCTCTGTTGGAGAGGCGTCCTTTTGCTCGACAATCTTTTCAACGATGCCAGCGTTATTGCGAAGAATTCGACCATAGCCTGTCGGATTATCGGCCAATGCCGTCAGAATTGTTGCTTTTGCCCCAGTTTCAGCGTGCTGATCAAGCAATGCCTGCATCGTCTCAGGGCGAATCAACGGTGTATCGCCGCAAACCACCAAAGTTGTTCCAGCTAGCCCTTCAATCAATGAAGCAGTCTGCTGTACTGCGTGAGCTGTCCCCAGTTGTTCTGCCTGCAGTGCGTATTCACTTTTTTCACCAAGCTGCTGTTGGACTTTTTCAGCACCATGACCAACAACCGTAACGATTTTTTCAACACCGAGCTTCTCGATATTTCCCGTGACATGCTCAACCATCGGCATGCCGCAAACCGGATGAAGTACCTTATACAATTTTGACTTCATGCGAGTACCCTGGCCAGCTGCTAAAATTACTGCATATGTATTTGCCATTCCCTGTCCCTCCACTCCTCAGCTGATAAGAAGTCTATTTCGCCAATCTTATCGACCATTTTTTATGTCGCTTGTGAAATCCAGTTTTCAAACTGGTTATGTCAACTAAAAAAATTCACTTTTCCTTATTGACTATAGCGGAAAAACCTTGATTTTTCAAGGTTTCAAGGCATGACAATAACATGACAAAAAAGGCAAATAAAAAAAGAGCCTATTTAATATAGAAGGCTCCTCGTTTCAGCTCCATTAAACGCCGGCATTTTCTAATACCGATTCGCTTTCACTTTGCTCATATGCAGTTAAGACAGCTTCTTGAAGCTTGGTGCGTGCATTTGAATTGATTGGATGTGCAATATCCCGAAATTCACCATCCGGTGTTCTTTTGCTTGGCATCGCAACAAACAAGCCTTCATTTCCATCAATCACACGAATATCATGGATAACAAATTCGTTATCCAGCGTGATAGAAGCGATTGCTCTCATTCGGCCATCAGTTTGTACACGTCGCAATCTCACATCTGTTACTTCCATTCTCTCATCTTCCCCCTTTTCTCAGTTGCTATTTTTAAACCCTAATTATGGGTATTCGCTAGAAAGAACTATTCTCCTTCATAATCCACAAAACTTATTAGAAAATTTGCTCAATACAATAAAGAAAAGGAAATTACGAAAAAAAACGCGCTTGCAATAAAGAGCTACATAGGTCGAACTGATTGCTTTCAATCGGTGCTATTTTTGTTGCGATATTCCGTAAACCGGTTCCGCTTTTCTACGGGAGGGCAAACAACAAGCCGCTTCCTCGAAGCTCATCTTTAGGCCTTCACCTGTCTTATTTATCCCATGAGACGCTTAAAAGAAAGGGAAGGATACGGAGACTCCTGTAGACACAAGCAGAGTGGCGAAATCCATTCAGGCATCAAACCCGAGTCAGTTCGGCGCGAGCCTTACGGAAGCATCCGCTTAAAGCGGTTCTTCAGACATGAACTCTAACAAAAGAACTGCAGGCTCACTCAATTTCGGTGAGTTGGCCTGCAGTCCTTTATTCAAACAATTGATTTTAGCTATTCACTTTTGCAATGACTTCGATTTCCACTTTTACGTCTTTTGGCAAACGGGACACTTCAACGGTCGAACGCGCTGGTTTGTGGTTGCCAAAATAAGATGCGTAAATCTTGTTCAATTCTATAAAATCGTTCATATCTTTAATGAATACCGTTGTCTTAATAACTTCGTCAAGTGACGACCCTGCTTCTGCAAGAACGGCTTTCAGATTTGAAAATACTTGATGCGCCTGATCGGAGATAGTGCCTTCAACCAATTCTCCTGCCGCTGTTAATGGAATTTGACCTGAACTGTAGAGAATCCCCCCTGAAACCACGCCTTGTGAGTATGGCCCAATGGCGGCTGCCGCTTTGTCTGTCGCTACATAATTCATATTAAATTCCTCCATTTTCAAAGTAGTTTCCTTCTTCTAATGCAATGGTGCGCTCTTTTTCACTGACTTCATGCAATTTAACAAGTGACAGGTACTTTTCTACAAGCCGTTCATTCGAATGTTCCGACTCTACTAGAACAGCAACACCCGCTAAGGTGCATTCAAACTCTTCCAGCAGATTTTTCATGCCATTCATCGTGCCGCCGACTTTCATGAAGTCATCGGTGATGAGCACACGCTGACCGCTCTTCATGCTGCGTTTTGATAGCACCATCGTCTGGATGCGTCGAGAAGACCCCGAGACATAATTGATGCTGACTGTAGAGCCTTCTGTGACTTTGCTATCTCTGCGGACAATGACCACAGGTACATTCAAATGGCGGGCAATTGCATGGGCGATGGGGATGCCTTTTGTAGCAACCGTCATGATGATATCAATTTTTTCTTTGGCAAACGCAGTGGCGAATACTTTACCAACACGATTCATCATCTCCGGATTGCCCAGTACATCAGTCATGTATAAGTAGCCCCCCGGCAACAACCGGTCGGAGTGGCTCAATTCTTCCATAAGATCCGCCATAATGGCCTTGATTTCACGAGCTTGGAGCTTAGGAATATATTTAACGCCACCCGCTGCTCCCGGAACGGTCATTAACAAACCAATTCCTTTTTCTTCGAACGTTTCTTTAACAATCCCTAAATCTTCACTGATGGAAGATTTTGCAGATTGGTAAAGATCCGAGAAATAAGTCAGCGGAATCAATTTATGTGGATGTTCTAATAAAAAATGCGTCATATCTACAAGTCGTTCACTGCGCTTCCACTTCAAAACTACCCTCTCCTAAACACGAATGATTTATAGAAAACTTACCATAAATATCCGTATTTAAGCAAGTGGCTCTCGTTCGCCGATTAACCGGACAGCGTAAACTTCTGAACAGAAACCACGTAGGCCATTGTATATACGTGGAATGCGTGCTTCCTGATGCACCAAACCAAAAACTGTTGGTCCGCTACCGCTCATTAATACAGCGTCAGCTCCGAATTTTTTCATCTGTTCTTTAATTTGTTCAACTTCCGGATACAATTTCAAGGTGACACTTTCGAGTGCATTGCCTAAATTATCACACATAGCTTCATAATCGCCATCGTGGAGTGCTTGGATCATTTCATCCGTATTCGGATGCTGAGCTGCTCGAACATCAAACGCCCCATAGACGTCGGCTGTAGAAACGCCGATTGTTGGTTTTGCTAGAATGACCCAGCAATTCGGCGGAGTCGGCAATTGCCGGATGATTTCACCGCGACCTTTTGCTAACGCAGTGCCACCGTAGACACAAAAGGAAACGTCTGATCCAATTTTAGCCCCGAGTTCAGCTAGCTCATCAAGTGACAGATTCAATTGCCAAAGTTTGTTCAACCCTTTTAGTGTCGCTGCAGCATCACTGCTGCCTCCAGCTAATCCTGCGGCAACCGGAATTTTTTTATCGAGCGAGATGATGACACCGGTCTTGATATTGAAAGTGTCTTTGATCAATTGCGCTGCCTGGTAAGCGAGGTTGCGGGAATCATCCGGTACGAAGCGGTCCGCAGACTGGATATGTATGCCTTTGGCCGTTCCCATCAGTCCAATACGGTCTGACAAATCCACCGTTGTCATGATCATTTCAATTTCGTGATAATTATCTGGACGTTTATGCAAAACATCTAATGTTAAGTTGATCTTGGCAGGCGCTTTTACGTAGAGCATCCCACTGCCTCCTTTTATATTCTAATGAAGACTATTCTAACATACCGCCAGGCAATGGAAAGCAATGTGCTGACAGAAACAAAAAAACTCGCCTTCCGCTTGAATGAGCAGGAGCAAGTTTTGAAGTAACATATAAATATAATTCAATTATTTAACGACAAGTGCATCTTCAGTTCCTTCATACACGGTAATTTCTACCGCTTCGGTTAAGATGTCTGCGTAGCTGTAAGACACGCGTTCAAATGCATGCTCTTCTTGATCAAGCTCAATCACGAACACGGAGTGATATGTCTCGCGCAAGATTCCGGCACGTTCGACCGTTTTCTTGCGACCTCCGTTTGCCTTCAAAAGCAATCGTTTTCCTAAATGTAGGTCTAACGACTTTTTAATATCCGCCAAAGTTTTGGGCATTTTGTCTACACCTCACTATAGACAAAATTCTACCATAATATGATGGAATAGTCAAGTAAATTTATCATTTTATCAGCGACTATCTAGTGCTGTCAATATTTATTTATTCGAAATATCTTCAATCCGAAATAATATGTGCCGAAATTGTAACAGAACGTCGGTTTCATCGGAAATAAGCATATAATTTATCAGCCAACAGACCAAATTCCTTGATCGTCAAGGTCTCTCCGCGCCTAGTCGGATCGACTTCCGCTTCTTCTAGCGCTTTCAAGATGAGTTCTTTTTTCTCTTTTCCCAAAGGCATAGCCACTTGAAGGTTGTTCAAAATAGTTTTTCTTCGCTGGACGAACGACCCTCTCGTAACAGTAAAGAAGAAATCCTCGTCAATTACCTTCACTTCCGGCACTTCCCGTTTGGTCATATGGATAACAGCGGAATCGACATTTGGCTGGGGCAGGAAAACCGATTTCGGAACAGTTAACGCCATTTCAGCCTGTGTGTAGTATTGGATGGCGATGGACAGTGAGCCATAGGCCTTTGTCCCGGGTTTGGCTGTAATGCGTTCAGCCACTTCTTTTTGCAGCATGACGACCATGCCACGAATCGGCAGTTTTTCCAGCAACAGCTTTAAAATGATGGGAGTTGTGACGTAATAAGGCAAATTCGCTACAACAACGATGTCATCGTAACCGGCCAACTCGCTGTCGATGGCCGCCTGCACATCGGTTTTAAGGATATCAGCATGCACGATGGAAATATTATCGTACGGAGAAAGTGTGTCTTCAAGCACTGGCAACAAACGCTGATCGATTTCAAAAGCCAGAACCTTTCCCGCTTCTCTTGCCAAGTGTTCTGTTAAAGCGCCAATCCCTGGACCAATTTCAATGGCAGCAGACTTCTTCGTCAAGTTGGCCTGTCCAACAATTTTGCGTAAAATATTGGGGTCGATCAAAAAATTCTGTCCTAAGCTTTTTTTTACCTTCAAATCGTATTTTGCCATGATTTGCTGGGTTCGGATAGGTGTGGCTATATCTTTGGTCATTGGTTTTCCTCCTGAGTTAACGCTTTTACCGCTTTGATAAACTGGTCTTTGGATATACCGAACATATAGAGCCGCTTCTGGAGCTGCTTGCCGTTGGTATAGCCGATCTGCAGATCATTGCCGATTTGGATGCGACGCTGCTTGGCTTGTGGGTGAGCGACAAGCCCTGCATCAATCAGATCTTCCATGGTAATTTCTACAGCGCGTTCTTCTTGCAGCGGCGTATAGACAGCTTGCAAGGCTTCACGGATGTCTTCATCACGGGCATGCTCGATTCCTAAGCCTTTGCCGTTTTTGGCAATCGTTTTTTCTTTAGCCAAAAATGCATGCTTGGCCTGAGGCACATGTTCTTCAATAATAGCACGGATCCGCCGCCCGGGATAATCGGGATCTGTAAAAACAATGACTCCTCGCTTCTGCTGTGCATGAGCAATCCGCTGTAACGTCTCTGTCGTAATCGCTGAACCGTTCGTTTCGATCGTGTCGGCATCAACTGCACGCTTAATCGCTACTGTATCGTCTTTTCCTTCAACTACTATAATTTCATTTATCTTCATTTATAAGATTCCTCTTTTCAGGCTTCTTGTTTATTCTACACGTTCGCGGGTGGGCATGTAAAAAGCTTTCCCGGGAAATATCCCAGGAAAGCCTGTAGCTGAACATGCGGTAGATTAGTTAAGGATTCTAACTTTTACTTGTTTGCGTCCGAATGACAAAGCATCGGATTTATTGGCCATAAATAAATCGATTTTATTGCCTTTAATTGCTCCGCCCGTATCGCCTGCAATTGCATTTCCGTATCCTTCGACCCAAACTTTGGAGCCTAATGGAATGACGTTAGGGTCTACTGCAATTACTTTAAGACCTGGATTGCTATGCAAATTGATTCCGGTGGCTGTAATTCCTGAACAACCTGCACAGCTCGCAGTATAGGCTGTTGCTGAAACGTAAAATTCTTTGCCGCCTGATGGTTCTTTTTCTGCTGGTGCTGTTTTGACAGGTTCCGCTTTCGCTGGTGCTGCTGGTGCTTTTTTAACTGAAGCCGTTTTGACAGTTGCTTTTTCCTGTTGAGGTGCCGCCTTTTGTTTTTCCTGTGCAGGTGCTGCCTGCTTCACAGGCTCCGCTTTTGCTGCTGGGGCTGCTGCTTTTGCTTGAGTGCCCCGCGAAACGCTGGCTACAACAGTTTTCGTTCCTACCGCTGTTACTTGTTTAGTAGGCTCTTTTACGACTTTTTCGTTTTTAAGGTCACGCTTTACTTCCTTGCCGTTTTCCTTAACCACTTCGTAGGTTTTCTCTACTACGCCATTGGTGCCTTTTTGAACAAGTTTTTCACTGCCTTTAAGAAGTGAGTTGTCTTTTTTCGTTTCTACTGCATATTTCACAGAATCCTCGACTATATCGGTGACCTTTTCGACACGAACTACTTTGACTTCTGAATTCGGAAGGACCAATTCGTCCATTTCGCTTTCTACTCTGTCCAGTTTGCCTAAAGAGACTTTATGTTGCTTTAAAAGGTCAGCTACCGTAGTCGAAGTAGACCGTACTTTCTTTTCTTCAAGACCATCTTGGATGGTAACTTCGTACGCTTTTTCTACCGAAATTGTAGTTTCTTCATCTACCTGATCTTCTAATGCTGGTGATACTTTATCGTATTTTGTAAGTTCAATATTTGCTGTTTCTAAAATCTCTGACACGGTATTTCCAGTTGTCCAAGCTGAAGTCGCTTTTCCATCAACTGTTACCGCATATTGTTCTGCTGCATCCCACTCAAGAGCCATATCTTCATTAATTGCTGTTTCTGTTGAATGACTTACGAAATCGTGTTCTCCAGGTTTGATGTCCTGTTCCTTTAAAAAGGCACCTACTGTTTCCGCATGTGTCCTTACTTCTTCTTTTTCACCGTTTGCTGTTACAGTTACTGTGTTTTTTGTTCCCTCATATATAGCAAAAGTTAAAACCGCTGCGAACAACAATACAGTTGCAATTGTTACCGCTAATGATTTACCTTTGAATAATTTTGATGATTTGGTAATGTTTACTTCGTTTGACAAAAATAACTCCTCCTTTTTTCTCGAGTGATTATATGGGCTCATGTTTGACCTGTAAACGGATACGAATTTCTTAATTTCCCTTTTTTTGAGAAAGCTTGTAAAACTTTTCAGCGTTCTGAGTGGTCGCTTTTGCGACTTCTTCTACTGAAATCCCTTTCAATCGCGCAATCTCTTCCGCAACCAATGGTACATAAGATGGTTCATTTCGTTTTCCCCGATATGGGTGAGGGGCTAAATAAGGGGCATCTGTTTCAATCATCAGGTAATCGAGTGAAATCAATTCGGCGACTTCTTTCGGCTTTTTGGCATTTTTGAATGTTACCGGGCCTCCAAGAGAAATCATGAAGTTCATTTCTATACTTTCGCGGGCCGTTTCTACGCTACCGCTGAAGCAATGCATAACACCGCCAATTTCTTGTGCATTTTCTTCTTTCAGGATTTTCAGAATATCTTCAGTGGCTTCCCGATTATGGATGATAATCGGCAACTTCACCTTTTTAGCCAATCGGATCTGTTTGCGGAAAACTTCCTGCTGCACCTCTTTTGGCGACTTGTCCCAGTGGTAATCCAACCCGGTTTCCCCGATTCCGACCACTTTCGGATGAGCTGACAGCTCTTCAATCCATTTCAGATCTTCTTCAGTACAATCGATGGCGTCAACTGGATGCCAACCAACTACTGCGAAGATGAATTCATAGGTTTCGGCCAACTCTATGGCTCGTTCAATCGTTTTTCGGTCGAAGCCGATGACTACCATTTTCTCCACTTGGTTTTCTCGTGCACGCTCAATGACTTCTACAAGGTCCTCATCATATTGATCTGCATTTAAATGTACATGGGTATCGATAAACATCAATCATTCTCCTCACATTAAGCTTTATTCTAATGGTTCCATCTGTATCTTTCTTCACAACAACATTACAATTGGGTAACAAAACATGTTAATTCAATGTCAAAACCATTCATTTCCTTGCAATACTGGTTAATAAAACCTAGTAAAACAAAAAAAAGACCCACTTTTTAAAGTGGGTCAAAACAGGTCTTTTTCAGTAGATTTATTTGATTTTTGATCCATTCGGAAGTTTTTCAGCAACCGATGCTAAAGTTAAATAACCATCATTTTCACCAGCCAGAATCATACCCTGAGACAGCTCGCCTCGCAGTTTCACAGGCTTTAAGTTCGCCACAACGACAACTTTTTTGCCGACCAGTTCAGCCGGTTTGTAATGTTCCGCAATACCGGACACGACTTGCCGCTGCTCATAGCCCATGTCGAGCTGAAGTTTCAACAGTTTTGATGTTTTAGGAACAGCTTCACAGTCTGTGACTGTTGCTACCCGTAAATCCACTTTCGTAAAATCCTCAATCGCAATTTCTGGCAGATCCGGAACTTCCACAACTGTCGGCTCTTCTGCAGCCGGTGCCGCAGTTCCGCGCATCTGATCACGGATATACGCTACTTCCGGTTCTACTTCAAGACGCGGGAAGATGGGCGTTCCTTTAGACACTACTTGAGTGCCAGCAGGAATTTGGCTGAAGTTCTGCAAAGTATCCCAAGTCAGGAAGTCTTCTGTCAAACCAAGTTGTTCAATAATCTGTTTGGGAGCATTCGGCAAGAATGGCTGTAGCATAACCGCGGTCATGCGAAGGCTTTCCGCCAGATGGGCCATAACAGAAGCTAATTGCTCTTTCGCTGCTTCATCTTTCGCCAACACCCAAGGCTGTGTTTCATCAATGTATTTATTGGTTCTGGAAATCAATGCCCATACTTCGCTTAAGACAATGCTAAATTGCATTCTCTCCATATGCTGCTCATAGACTTTCACTGTCTGCGCAGCTACGCGTTGAAGCGGTCCATCAAATTCCGTCTGCAGCCCGTTAATCTGAGGTACAGCACCATCAAAGTATTTATTGATCATCGACACCGTACGGTTCAATAAGTTTCCAAGATCATTCGCTAAATCGAAATTAGTCCGTTCGACAAACGATTCAGGTGAAAAGACTCCATCAGAACCGAACGGTAACTCGCGCAACAGGAAGTACCGTGTAGCATCCAAGCCGTAGCGCTCAACGAGCATTTCCGGATAAACGACATTGCCTTTGGATTTCGACATTTTGCCATCTTTCATCATGATGAAACCATGAGCGAATACTTTCTTCGGCAGCGGCAGATCTAAGGCCATCAGAAAAATCGGCCAATAGATTGTGTGGAACCGGACGATGTCTTTGCCGACCACATGAACATCAGCTGGCCAGTATTTATTGAACAAACTTTCATCGTCTGAACCATAGCCAAGTGAAGTGATGTAATTCGACAAAGCATCCACCCATACGTAAATCACGTGCTTCGGATCTCCAGGAACCGGAATACCCCAGTCAAAAGAAGTTCGTGAAACAGATAAATCCTCCAGTCCAGGTTTAATGAAATTATTGATCATTTCATTTTTACGCGATTCCGGTTCAATAAATTCGACATTATTTTCATAGTATTCCAGAAGACGAGCTGAGTATTTTTTCATATTGAAGAAATACGACTCTTCTTTTACTTTATGAACTGGGCGTCCACAATCTGGACAATTGCCATTTTCCAATTGGTTTTCCGTAAAGAACGATTCGCAAGGCGTGCAATACCAGCCCTCGTATTCGCCTTTATAAATATCGCCATTGTCGAGGAAGGTTTTAAAAATTCGTTCGACACCTTCTTTATGGCGTTTTTCTGTAGTCCGAATAAAGTCGTCATATGTGATGTCCATAACCGACCAAACGTGTTTTGCAGCTTCAGCCATCTCATCCACAAACTCTTGCGGCGCTTTGCCCGCTTCGGTTGCTTTTTCTTCAATTTTTTGGCCGTGCTCGTCCATTCCAGTTAAAAACCGGACATCAAATCCGCGTAAACGCTTGTAGCGGACCATTGCATCAGAAGCTACTGTTGTATAGGCAGTTCCAATATGGAATTTTCCGCTTGGGTAATAAATCGGTGTGGTTAAATAAAAGGTCTCTTTGTTAGCAGTCACGAAAAATTCCTCCAGTTTTTTGGTATAGTTCTTATTTTAACGAAGTCCACTATTTTGTACAATCTTTCAATTCGGCATTATCTAGCCAGTTCCACAGTGATTTTTTTACTTATCGTACAACTTTGTCAAATTCATGGCGCTCTTAGCCTAAAATCAAAGGAAATTAGGACAAGATATAAAATTTCATTATGATTTCGATAGTTTATTATTGACCAAATTGACAGTAGTTGGTATGATTTATGACAGGAAGTGGTAAATGTCGAATTTTGGCGAATGCATCCGATAAAATAAAAGGGGGACTATTATTATGAAATCGACGGGTATTGTTCGGAAAGTGGATGAATTAGGACGTGTGGTAATTCCGATTGAATTGCGCCGTACTTTAGGAATCGCAGAGAAAGACGCACTGGAAATCTATGTAGATGACGACAAAATTATTTTGAAAAAGTATTTACCTAACATGACTTGTGCAGTTACAGGCGAAGTATCAGACGACAACATGCAATTGGTTGGCGGAAAATTGATCTTAAGTACTGAAGGCGCAGAAATGCTGGTAAAAGAGATCCAAAACAACTTAAAGAAGTAAGATAAAAACCAGGACGCTAATGCGTCCTGGTTTTTTCAATGCTCAAGAACCCTAGTGTTTCAGCTTTTGTTGAATCTACACGGGCATTTCCGCTTTTTTCATTATTTAGACTTCATTGCCCAGATTCTAGGGTCATAAGCCACCCTGGTCTCCAGTTGTAGTGCCTAGTTCCACTTTTCTTCATTGTCCAGACTCCAGTGCCTAGCTCTTCGGGATGTCAGAGCTAAGCAGGCACTTCCGCTTTTCTTAGGTATGGTAGGCTTGGTAAACTTCTCGCTTGGACAACTGGCGTTCGATGGCCGCTTCTTTGATGGCTTCCTTTGACGTCAGGTTTTTGGTTTCCATCAGTTGGTCTACGTGGTCTTCGATGGACAAGTTTTCCCACCATTTCACGTTTTCCTCAGGTTCTGGATTAGCATTTCCTTCTAGTACCAGACAAAATTCTCCACGGATTTCGTTTTCTTCAGTCCACGCTGCCACTTCTGCAACCGTCCCTCTCAGAAACTCTTCGAATTTTTTTGTCACTTCCCGCGCCAACGTGATTTTCCGTTCATCCCCTACCGCTTTTTGAATGCTTTTTAAGCTTTCCTTAAGCCGGTGGGGCGCTTCGTAAAAGATAAGGGTCTCTTCTTTCTGGCTCAGGAGCTCCAGCTCTGTCTGTCGGTCTTTTTTATTGCGCGATAGGAATCCGTAAAACAAAAAAGGCTGCGGTGAAATTCCCGATGCGATCAGCGCACTGAGTGCCGCGTTGGCTCCAGGTATCGGCACAACAGGATAGCCCTCGGCAACAGCCCGTTTGACGATGTCTTCTCCAGGATCAGAAATACACGGCATACCGGCATCGCTGACCAAAGCAACTGACTTGCCGTCTCCCAGGTACGACAGAATCTTAAAACCTCCGCTTTCTTGATTGTGTTCATGGTAACTGACCAATTTGGTCTGGATATCAAAATAATTGCAGAGGTTTTTCGTGTTGCGTGTATCTTCCGCTGCAATAATATCCACTTCTTTTAGGATGCGTAAAGCGCGTATCGTCATATCTTCCAGATTGCCAATAGGCGTTGCCACCAGATACAGGGTGGCTTGCTTATGTTGAAAACTTTTTTGAGATTTCATTTGCCGTTCTCCCTTCCTTCAGCAATATAGCGGATTTTTTGAGCCTTCGTTAACTGCTTAAAGGTGTATTCCGCTTTCATCGCTGCCGGTTTCGTGTCATAGCATTCGTGATGAATGAGCTTTGACGGCCCTTTGGCGCGTGTGTATTTTGCGCCTTTTCCGGCGTTGTGAGCAGCCAGCCGCTTTTCAAGGTCGTTGGTGTACCCCGCATAGTAGGACTGATCGGCGCATTCCAGAACATAAAAATAATGGTCACTGGTTGCCATATAATAACTCACGCACTTCTTCGGTATATTCCCCGTTGTCGCCGTAGACAATCAACGGCGGCAAGATCTTTAAATCAGGTTTACCGTCTTTGATGCCTTCAATCAATAGCGTATTGGCTTCTTTTCCAGCTTTCGGATAAACCAGACGAATCCGTTTCGGTTCCAATCGGTTTGCGCGCATCGCAGCAATCAAATCGATCAGGCGCCCTGAACGGTGAACAAACGCTACTTTTCCGCCTTGCTTCAGCAATTGACTCGCTGATAAAACGGCTTCATCTAATGTTAGGTGCAGTTCGTGCCGTGCAATTGCCATATGCTCACTGATGTTTTTATCACTCAATTCATGTGCTGGAAAATAAGGAGGGTTACATGTCACGACATCGTATTTTTCAAACCCTAATTGTTTTGGCATATCTTTAACGTCGCCTTCAATAATATCAATCTGACCTTCTAACTCGTTGTAAGCGACACTGCGACGCGCCATGTGAGCGAGCCGCTCCTGCAGTTCCACACCAATAATACGAGATTCTGTACGGGCACTCAGAAACAACGGAATTGCTCCATTGCCTGTACATAAATCTACAATTGTGCCTCGTTTTAATGGAACATAAGCAAAACGCGCCAGTAAAACCGCGTCTAACGAAAATGAAAACACCGACGGACTTTGAATAATCCGTAAGTCTTCTGCTAACAAATAATCAAGTCTTTCATCATCCAGTAACATCTATTCAACTCCTTGCATAACAAAAGGCTGCCGACACACGGAGTGTCAGAAGCCTTTCTCTTTAAAATTCGGATAATACGTTCTTTTTAATTTTGCTTATTCAAGAATGACAAACAAAACAGGCAATCGTCGCCTTTTCGGGAACTGCCGAAATGCACATTGCAGACATGGTAGCCTTCATGATACAAACGCGCTAAGTTATCGTAGCCTTCACCGATATCCATCACGGCTTTTTTCAATTTCACAGGATCCACAGCCGCCACTTCCGGCACTGCTTTATGAAATTCATCCAGACGTGCACGCAGATGATGATTTTCCAATTGCAGTGCATGATGTTCTTCCATCGTCCGAGCTACAACCGCTTTTAATTCGCTGAATTGTTCCTGCATGGATTGGAGCTGCTGCTCAAATTCCATGACCGTGTCCAAAAAATTCTTTTCCTTCACCTAAACCACCTCACGCTCTCGTTCCTTGGCTCATTATCTCATCTAATGTATATTCAAGTGTCTGTTCCTGCTCAGATAAGCGAACTTTTAACACTCGCTCCAGAATATTCATGCCTACAACACGGCCATCGCCGTCAGGTGTCGTTACCCGTGTTCCAACGTCCGGCATTTCCTTTTTCGCTGTTTCATATTCGTCATTCTCATATTTTAGGCAGCACATCAAACGGCCACATAAGCCTGAGATTTTCGAAGGATTCAGCGACAGGTTTTGGTCTTTCGCCATTTTGATCGAGACCGGCTCAAAATCGCCTAAAAATGTCGAACAACAGAGCATCCGACCACAAGGACCGATGCCGCCTAACATTTTCGCTTCATCGCGAACGCCGATTTGGCGAAGTTCGATGCGTGTACGGAAAATGGACGCCAAATCTTTAACTAAGTTCCGGAAATCTACACGACCTTCTGCTGTAAAGTAAAAAATGACTTTATTGCGATCAAAGGTGTATTCCACATCCACTAGCTTCATATCCAATCGATGCTCTTCGATTTTGTCGGTGCCTAGTTCAAAAGCACGGCTTGCTTCTAGCCGGTTTTCTTCCACCTGTTGGCGATCACGCTCAGTCGCTACTCTTACAACCTGTTTCAAAGGCAAGACCACGTCGTTTTCTCCAACGTTTTTTGTCGGCACTACCACTTTGCCGTATTCTACGCCTCTGGCTGTTTCCACAATGACGTAATCATCTTTTTCAATCCCTAATTCACCTGGATCAAAATAATATATTTTACCCGCTTTTTTAAAGCGAACACCTATTACATTATACAATTGCTACCCCTCCTGCA
Organism: Planococcus antarcticus DSM 14505; assembly: GCF_001687565.2. Taxonomy (NCBI): domain Bacteria; kingdom Bacillati; phylum Bacillota; class Bacilli; order Caryophanales; family Caryophanaceae; genus Planococcus; species Planococcus antarcticus. Next base: position 44,196 of record NZ_CP016534.2, on the reverse strand, counting down.
GATTCAGCATTAACTGCTCCATCAACAGCGTTCGATTCATATTGCGCGGCAATTGTTGTTTGGCCCGTAAGACGGCCTGCAACTGCTTGGACAATACCGTAAAGGAACGCTGGAGAGCCATCTGCTTCCAAATTTCTTCCATGTCTGGATATGTTCGTGCAGTTTCAAGACCTGCTTTTACCGAAGCGATGTCCCGATATGCAAATAATAACATGTCCAGACCTCTTTCGGCATCTTCTTTTTCTTTAAATAACGGCAGCCATTCAGCTTGAAGCATCAAAAGCGCCTCATGGACATTGCTGCCAGCCACTTCCACCAGCTTCAATACTGTTTTTCTGGCTTGTGCAAATTGTTCATCCTGGCTCAAAGCATTAGCTTCTTCTTCGCTTTGAGTCAACATGCTGACGGTTGCGGCCATCGATTCAGTCATTCCATCCGCCATCAATTTTTCCATCAGTTTCGGCCGTGACAGTGGCTGGAACGATATCAATTGGCAGCGGGAACGGATTGTGCTCATGAGCGCATTTAATCGTTCCGTCAATAAAATCGCGGTGACGTTGAATTCTGGCTCTTCTAAAAACTTCAGCAAAGCGTTAGCAGAAGAATTATTCATGCGGTCCGCCTGCTCAATCACGTATATTTTACGGCCTGTATTCAGCCCGGTTTTATTCAATCTAAAAATCAATTCACGAATTTGATCGATTTTAATGTTTTGACCCTCTGGCTCAATGAAAATAACATTCGTATGGTTGCCAGAATTGTAAAGCTGGCAACTCCGACATGTTTCACATGGAACATTTTGCACAGGCGTTTCGCACAGCAGGAGCTTGACGAAGAAATGAGTAATTTCTTTTTTGCCTGAGCCGGTAGGACCTTCGAACAAGTAAGCATGCGCCAAACGGTCTTTCGCATAGGCGCCCTGAAGTCGCTTCATCACCACCGGCTGCATTTCCAAAAGTTCATCCGTTGTTTTTTGCATTACTTCCACCTTCAGACTTTTTAAAAAATCCCGTGTTCCGAATGGGGCACGGGTATTATTTATAGTGCTGGGTGGCAGACAAGTCTGCCATTTATCGCGGGAAACCAGTTTTTTCCTTATTGATTAAAAATGATGAAACTGTTCGATCGGCAGAACAAAAATAGTCGCTCCGCCTACTTCAACTTCTACTGGATAGGGAATATACGAGTCGGCATTGCCGCCCATCGGTGATACGGGTGCAACCATCTGTTCACGAGATCGGCAATTTTCACGAATCAAATCCAACAATTTCGGTATGAGTTCATCTTCTACACCAATTAAAAAGGTCGTGTTCCCTGAGCGCAAAAACCCTCCTGTACTGGCAAGTTTTGTAGCCCGGAAATCATTTTTCGTTAACGCATTGGATAATCGGTTACTGTCTTGGTCCTGTACAACTGCTACTACGAGTTTCATCAGCACTCACTCCTTTTTGTCTTTCTTATATACAAGTATAACATGAACAAAGATATACACTGCATATCTTTCCAGCTCTTTCCCGAAAAAAAAGTCCTTCTAAAAAGACAGCTGATCCTAAGAAGGATCAGCTGTCGCTTGACGTTCTTCTATAAAACGCACAATCGTTTCCAATGCATCTGCAAAAACGATATCTAGCTCATTCTCTGCATTAATCAAGCGAATGCGCTCCGAGTTCTGACTCAACAGCAAAAGATAACCTTCTCTAACTTTGTAGTGAAACTTCATCGACTCAACATCCAAACGGTTGATTTCCCGGTCTGTATCCCGTTCAATCCGAGCCAATCCTACTTTCGGATTAACATCGAAATAAAGAGTCAGTTCCGGCATGTAATCATCGATGGCAAATTTATTGATGGCGAAAATCTCTTCCATTCCAAGACCACGTGCATATCCTTGATAAGCCAGGCTCGAATCGATGTAACGGTCGCACAGGACGATGCTTCCCGCTTCGAGTGCCGGAATGATCTTTTCAACTAAGTGCTGCCTTCTTGCCGCAGCATACAATAAAGCTTCTGTCCGTGCATCCATCGCAGTGTTTTCCCGGTTCAAGATTACATTACGGATTTGTTCGGCAATATCGATGCCACCCGGCTCCCGCGTACAGACAACAGAAAATCCTTTTTCCTTCAGCTCATCTGCCAGCATTTTCAGCACCGTCGACTTGCCCGATCCTTCTCCGCCTTCCAGATTGATCAAATAACTCATTTTGCCATTCACCTTATTCCATGAAATTAATCATATTCTACTGTTTTAAACTCTTTATACTATACACGAAACGGCTCTTATTTTGTAGTGACCAATAAAAAAACCATCCATCTCCCCATGAAAATGAATGGCTGCCTTATCATTCCTCATCTTCTGCTACTTGGTATGCCCTGCGGAACAGTTCCATTTGGCTGTCTATTACCGGCTCATCATTTTTTCGCGGTACGTAATGATACACCCCGTCAGCATCCTGTTGCCTGGCTTTGACATTATCAGCAAGCCCTAGCTCCAAAATGCTCTTGACTTGTTCTTTGATATCTTCATCGATAATAGGAAACAGGATTTCGATGCGGTTGTTCAAATTCCGGGTCATCATATCCGCCGAAGACAAAAAAATCTTGCCTTTGCCATTATCATTGAAGAAATAGACACGGCTATGCTCCAACAGGCTACCGACGATGCTGCGCACCTGAATATTTTCACTGACCCCTGGAATTCCAGGGCGCAGACAGCAGATTCCTCTGACGATTAAATCTACTTTTACTCCAGCATTTGAAGCTTCATACAATTTCATAATAATGATTTTATCCGTCAATGAATTCATTTTCGCAACAATTCGGCCATTGCCCTGCTTTTTCTGGAAACGGATTTCAGCATCGATCAAGTCAATGATATCTGTCCGGATTGTAAAAGGCGCCACCGATAAATAATTGAACTCCGGCTTTTCGGTATAGCCGCTCAAATAGTTGAAAAAGTTGGTGGCATCGATTCCAAACTGCCTTTTAGAAGTGAACAAACTCATATCTGTATAGATTTTGGCCGTCTGATCATTGTAATTGCCGGTGCCCAAATGAACAAATCGTTCAATCTTATCCTCTTTTTTCCGGACGACCAAGGTGATTTTGCTGTGCGTCTTCAGGTGTGTCATCCCGTAAATCACATGGCATCCCGCCTTTTCCAACTCTTTTGCCCATTGAACATTGTTTTCCTCGTCAAAACGGGCCTTCAATTCAACCAGCACCGTTACCTGCTTGCCATTTTCTGCTGCTCTTTTCAAGGCCTTGATAACCGGTGAATCGCCGCTGACACGGTAAAGAGTTTGTTTGATGGCCAGCACATCAGGATCATCAGCTGCTTCTAAGATGAATTGGACAACTGGCTCAAACGATTCATATGGATGATGGAGAAAAACATCCTGCTCACTGACTTTTTGGAAGATATCCTTGCCGTTCTTCATACCTACCGGCAACTGCGATACTTTTCCTTCAAAGACCAAATGCTCCCAGATCGGTGCCATTTTTTTATAAAAACTGAAAAAGACCGTCAAATCCAAAAATCCTTCAATTGCATAGACATCTTTTTTATGGACTTCTAATTCATCAGTCAAGTAATCTAAAATAGCCGGATCAAATCCGGGCTGCTGAATTTCCAGGCGGACAGCTGCTCCCCATTTTCGTTTCCGGAGCTCTTCTTCAATTTCCTTCAGCAAGTCACGCGCTCCTTCTTCATGGATGGTCATGTCGGCATTGCGTGTAATCCTGAACACAGACACCGAAATCACCTTGAAGCCATGAAAAAGCTTGCGAATAAAGAACCCGATGACGTCTTCCAATAAAATCAGCTTGTGGCTACCTTTTTTGGAATCCAGACGAACAAACCGCTCTAGCACGGAAGGCACCTGGACGATGGCAATTTTCTGTCCTTCTTCCACCTGGTCCACTTCGGCTTCCAGCACCACCGCTAAATTGATGCTTTTATTCAGTAGCATCGGAAAAGGCCGATACGCGTCGATTGCCATCGGTGTCAGCACAGGAAAGATATGATCCTCAAAATGTTTTTCCATTACAACCAATTGATCCGCACTCAAATCCGTCATCTTTACAAATTCCACATGCTCTTTTTGAAGCTTTGGCAATAAATTATTTTGTAAAGTCTCGTACTGCAAGTACACTAATCGGTGTGTCTTCATCGCAATTTCATTTAATTGTTGCTTCGGCGTCATTCCGGCTTTGTTTTCGGGTTTCGTAAATCCGACTTTCACCTGATCTTGTAGTCCTGCAACACGGACCATGAAAAATTCGTCCAGATTGGAACTAAAAATCGCCAAAAACTTAAATCGTTCCAGCAAAGGGTTCCGTTTATCCAAGGCTTCTTGTAAGACACGTTCATTAAAAGCCAACCAGCTCAATTCCCGGTTATTGTAATAAGTAGGTTGCCTGAGTTCCGCATTCTTTTTTTTCATTGGTTCCAATTTTGACTCCACCTTTTACTTATAATTCATTCTGTCATTCCGCTCTAACAGGCAACAAGACTCCCACCTATGCAAGTGGGAACTCCGAATTAACTAGTTATCAGTAGGCGATGAAAAATACCTCCCTGATCGAAGTTTGTCTTTATCGTATCATTATCTATCTTTTAAAAGAGCTGGATATGGCTTTCACAATGTTAATTATTTGTAAAATTTAAAATCAATCGTTTTCTTCAATTGCTTTTCCAAATGCTTTTTCTGCTTCTCCACTTGGTATTGCTCTGGTTTCCAATCTTCACTGCATTGAACAGAAAAAATAAGTTCCTCGTCTTTTTCTTCCAGTTCAATAGCCTTTACAATGTCACGTTTCGTAGCATTCAAACTATAAGCTAGTTTAATAATGGCACCTAACAAGCTGAATTTAGCCAATTCATCCTTGCCAAACCACTTTTCATAAAGAGCAACATTGCGCTTAAAGATTTCTCTATTTTTAAACGAAGCCATCAATGCAACAATGACCCGTTCTTTATGCAATAAGCCATCAATAGTCCGGTTGCTTAGTAAATAAAATGTGTGCTGGTGGCTGGACTCCGAATCGATATAGCTTCCTAAATTGTAAAGAGCACTGCTCAACTTCAAGCGTTTATAATCTTCTTCCTCTAGTGAAAGCAAGCCCACCTCTTCTAATTCTTTTGAAATCAACAATGCACTGTTGGTGACGTGGAACGCGTGAATCAGATTGATGTCATAGTCGATGGCCAGTTCGTGAAAGCTTTCTTCCACGACATTGGGAAATACCGATAAATCGAAATCCTTAGTCGTTTCTTCATAAAAAACGCCATCTCTCAATCCTTTTCTGCTGAGGGCAAATTGTTTTGTATCAATAAACTCCATCAAATAGCGAAACACTTCAACTGCTGGAATGATGATATCTGCCCGGTCCTTCGACAAGCCCTCAAGCCTTTGTAACTCCGAAAACTCCAAAGATTTCAATAAGCCATTCACTTCTTCTACATCATCTTTACTCATCACGTACTGGTGAACTCCAGAAAAAGGGTATTCGATATGTTCCTGGTGGATTTGTGCCATATTCCGAGCGCTTCCCCCGATGCCAATTAAAGGTAGCCGTTTGTCGGCCAGCCATTCTAATTGGTCAAACTGTTCTTTCAAAAACGATCGTAGCTCACGCAATTCCCCTTTTGTCGGCGTGTCTCCTTGGATAAACTGTTGTTTTAAAGACAACGCACCAAACGGGAAACTATAAAAGTATATTAACTGGCGATTATCGAAATACGTAATTTCCGTACTGCCCCCACCAATATCCACTGTGATGCCGCTGGCAAATGGCGTCGAGTTGACGACTGCCAGATAACCGTAGTTTGCCTCTTCGAATTCGGACAGGATACGCATGGTAAAATCCGTTTCGCTTTCGACCGCTGCCATAATTTCATCCTGATTTTCCGCTTGGCGAACAGCTGCTGTAGCCACGCATTTAATCGCCTTCAGTTGATGATGTCGGGTGACTTCCTGGAAACTCTGTAAAGTCTTGAGAAGTATCTCAATTCCTTCACGTTCCAAAATATTTTCTTCATTTAAATAGTTACGGAGACGAGCAACCGCCTTAACGTTTTCACTTTCTGTAAAACGTCCACTTTTGTCCCGTGTATAAATAACAAGACGAATGGTATTCGAACCGATATCAATGATTGCATATTTTTCTTGATCCATGAAAATCCCCCACATTCTATTCCATTTAAATGATGCTACAGTATACCCCCTTTGCGATTTACTTATTCTCTGGTGCTCCTTGTTGGAGTACCGGCAATTGCTTTGATTCTAGCCGGTGGTCGCCTTGGATCTGCGCTTTCGAAGCCAAGTAATTCATCAGCTCTTCCACTTTGGTCAATGTCCACTTTTCACCGGCCACCATCAGTGGAATGCCTGGCGGATATGGAATCACCATACCCGCCGCAATACGTCCAATGATTTGTGTATAAGAAATCCACTCTTGATCAGCCAAATCGATTTCCTCGAAAGACAGTTCAGGAACCGTCACATCAAGCTGTTGCTGCACCATAAGCTTTGTTTCCTGTCTTGCTTCCCTTTCAAGCCCCAATACTGCTACTTTCAACCGGCTGCGGATTTCCGCAAACGGATACGCATGCCATTGCTTCAATAGAGGCAAGATCAGCAGTACCTGAAAAAGGTCAGCCAGCTCCACCTCAATCCCCGCTTGTTCCAGCTGCTGTTTCAGCTGGTAGCCGCTATGATGATCGACCCTCAACATAATTTTCAGCGGATCATCAGATTCCACCACAGTTAAATACGGAATCATCCGCAGACTACTAAGAAAACGAGCACGTTTTTCAATGAACACCCGAATGTCTGGTTGTGAATAATTTTGAAGATAAGAGCGCGCATCATCCAAAGAAGCCAGGATCAAATACGATGGACTGCTCGATTGAAACATACGCAAGTATTTTTGGATTTTCTTTACGCTTACTCGATTACTACCAACGTGTAAAAAAGACCCCATCGTCATCGCTGGCAAGGTTTTATGAGCAGACTGAACCACCACGTCCGCACCGAGTACCAAAGACGAAACTGGAAACGGCAATCCTGCCTGGAAATGGGCGCCATGCGCTTCATCCACCAGAACTGGCATGTCTTTTTTATGGCATAAAGCAATGATGGTCCGTAGTTCATCGGAAACCATTCCATAATAATTAGGATATGTAAGTACCACTGCTTTCGCTTCCGGATATGCCTCTATTGCGGCTTCCATTGCCTTGAGAGGCACTCCAGCAGCTGTCATGGATTCCTCATCCCATTGCGGCGATACGTAAACCGGGCGCAGACGTGCAAGCTCCAGGGCATGAAAAATCGATTTATGGGAATTGCGCTGAACTATCACCACATCCCCTTCTTTACAGACTGCGTGGATCATTGTCAAATTTCCCACAGTGGAACCATTGACCAATAAGAAGCTTTCCTTTGCGCCATAAGCTTCCGCTAATAAAAGCTGCGCATCTTTAATCGCTTCTTCCGGATAATGAAGATCATCCAGACCTGTCAGTTCAGTCAAATCGTAATGAAGTGCCGATTGGATTTCTTTCGGCAACCCCGATAAAATTCCGTGCTTATGCCCCGGCACGTGAAAAGAAATAGGCTCTCTGTTTTGATGCTGTATTAATGCATCTACTATCGGACGTCGTTGGGTCATAAATTTCCATCCTCACATTGATTGATTACTCCCATTATAGCAACTTCAGCTGAGAGCAGCGGTTTTGAAACAGAAAGACTGTGAAGATTCCGAAATGCCCATTGATGTTTCTTGGAAATAAAAAACAAGCCGTTACCGGAATCGGTAACGACTTGTTTCAATGTGCCCAGCGACGTCTTACTCTCACAGGGGGAAACCCCCAACTACCATCAGCGCAAAAGAGCTTAACTGCCGTGTTCGGGATGGGAACGGGTGTGGCCTCTTTGCCATCATCACTGGACTATTTAGTTAAATATTCGTCGTTCAAAAAAATTAGTATGAAAAATTAAAAACAGACCAGCGACGTCCTACTCTCACAGGGGGAGACCCCCAACTACCATCGGCGCAAAAGAGCTTAACTGCCGTGTTCGGGATGGGAACGGGTGTGGCCTCTTTGCCATCATCACTGGACTATTTGGTTGAGTGCTTGTTCACTCAAAACTGGATAAACGACATTGACCCATTGAAATTCCTTCATGATACATTGTTTGGTTAAGTCCTCGATCGATTAGTATTCGTCAGCTGCACGTGTCGCCACGCTTCCACCTCGAACCTATCTACCTCATCGTCTTTGAGGGATCTTACTTGCTTGCGCAATGGGAAATCTCATCTTGAGGGGGGCTTCGTGCTTAGATGCTTTCAGCACTTATCCCGGCCACACATAGCTACCCAGCGATGCCCTTGGCAGAACAACTGGTACACCAGCGGTGTGTCCATCCCGGTCCTCTCGTACTAAGGACAGCTCCTCTCAAATTTCCTGCGCCCGCGACGGATAGGGACCGAACTGTCTCACGACGTTCTGAACCCAGCTCGCGTACCGCTTTAATGGGCGAACAGCCCAACCCTTGGGACCGACTACAGCCCCAGGATGCGATGAGCCGACATCGAGGTGCCAAACCTCCCCGTCGATGTGGACTCTTGGGGGAGATAAGCCTGTTATCCCCGGGGTAGCTTTTATCCGTTGAGCGATGGCCCTTCCATGCGGAACCACCGGATCACTAAGCCCGTCTTTCGACCCTGCTCGACCTGTACGTCTCGCAGTCAAGCTCCCTTCTGCCTTTACACTCTGCGAATGATTTCCAACCATTCTGAGGGAACCTTTGGGCGCCTCCGTTACTCTTTAGGAGGCGACCGCCCCAGTCAAACTGCCCGCCTGACACTGTCTCCCATCCCGATCAGGGATGTGGGTTAGAATTTCAATACAACCAGGGTAGTATCCCACCGACGCCTCCTCCGAAGCTGGCGCTCCGGGCTCTAAGGCTCCTACCTATCCTGTACAAGTTGCACCAAAATTCAATATCAGGCTACAGTAAAGCTCCACGGGGTCTTTCCGTCCTGTCGCGGGTAACCTGCATCTTCACAGGTACTATAATTTCACCGAGTCTCTCGTTGAGACAGTGCCCAGATCGTTACGCCTTTCGTGCGGGTCGGAACTTACCCGACAAGGAATTTCGCTACCTTAGGACCGTTATAGTTACGGCCGCCGTTTACTGGGGCTTCAGTTCGCACCTTCGCTTGCGCTAAGCACTCCCCTTAACCTTCCAGCACCGGGCAGGCGTCAGCCCCTATACGTCACCTTACGGTTTTGCAGAGACCTGTGTTTTTGCTAAACAGTCGCCTGGGCCTATTCACTGCGGCTCTCTCGGGCTATTCACCCTACCAGAGCACCCCTTCTCCCGAAGTTACGGGGTCATTTTGCCGAGTTCCTTAACGAGAGTTCACTCGCTCACCTTAGAATTCTCTTCTCGCCTACCTGTGTCGGTTTGCGGTACGGGCACCTCCCGCCTCGCTAGAGGCTTTTCTTGGCAGTGTGAAATCAGGGACTCTGAGGTAAACCTCTTGCCATCACAGCTCAACGTATCAGGAATGGGATTTGCCTCATTCCACGCCTCACTGCTTGGACGTGCACAACCAACGGCACGCTCTCCTTATCCTTCTGCGTCCCCCCATTGCTCAAACGGCGGGGAGGTGGTACAGGAATATCAACCTGTTGTCCATCGTCTACGCCTATCGGCCTCGACTTAGGTCCCGACTAACCCTGAGCGGACGAGCCTTCCTCAGGAAACCTTAGGCATTCGGTGGACGGGATTCTCACCCGTCTTTCGTTACTCATACCGGCATTCTCACTTCTAAGCGCTCCACCAGTCCTTCCGGTCTGACTTCAACGCCCTTAGAACGCTCTCCTACCACGGATCTCCGAAGAGATCCATCCACAGCTTCGGTAATCCGTTTAGCCCCGGTACATTTTCGGCGCAGTGTCACTCGACCAGTGAGCTATTACGCACTCTTTAAATGATGGCTGCTTCTAAGCCAACATCCTGGTTGTCTAAGCAACGCCACATCCTTTTCCACTTAACGGATATTTGGGGACCTTAGCTGGTGGTCTGGGCTGTTTCCCTCTTGACTACGGATCTTATCACTCGCAGTCTGACTCCCAAGCATAAATCACTGGCATTCGGAGTTTGTCTGAATTCGGTAACCCGGGATGGGCCCCTAGTCCAAACAGTGCTCTACCTCCAGGATTCTCTATCTTGAGGCTAGCCCTAAAGCTATTTCGGAGAGAACCAGCTATCTCCAGGTTCGATTGGAATTTCTCCGCTACCCACACCTCATCCCCGCACTTTTCAACGTGCGTGGGTTCGGGCCTCCAGTAAGTGTTACCTTACCTTCACCCTGGACATGGGTAGATCACCTGGTTTCGGGTCTACAACTGCATACTCTGTCGCCCTATTCAGACTCGCTTTCGCTGCGGCTCCGCCTTCTCAGCTTAACCTTGCATGCAATCGTAACTCGCCGGTTCATTCTACAAAAGGCACGCCATCACCCATTAACGGGCTTTGACTACTTGTAGGCACACGGTTTCAGGATCTATTTCACTCCCCTTCCGGGGTGCTTTTCACCTTTCCCTCACGGTACTGGTTCACTATCGGTCACTAGGAAGTATTTAGCCTTGGGAGATGGTCCTCCCGGATTCCGACGGAATTTCACGTGTTCCGCCGTACTCAGGATCCACTCTGGAGGGGCAGGGTTTTCGGCTACGGGGCTATTACCCGCTGTGGCGGACCGTTCCAGGTCGCTTCGCCTAATCCTGCCTTTTGTAACTCCGTATAGAGTGTCCTACAACCCCAAGAGGCAAGCCTCTTGGTTTGGGCTGATCCCGTTTCGCTCGCCGCTACTCAGGGAATCGCATTTGCTTTCTCTTCCTCCAGGTACTTAGATGTTTCAGTTCCCTGGGTCTGCCTTCTCATGTGCTATCAATTCACACATGGATACTGCCCAATTAAAGACAGTGGGTTCCCCCATTCGGAAATCTCCGGATCACAGCTCACTTACAGCTCCCCGAAGCATATCGGTGTTAGTGCCGTCCTTCTTCGGCTCCTAGTGCCAAGGCATCCACCGTGCGCCCTTTCTAACTTAACCAATGGTTAATTAAAAAGTTGTGGCACCAAGTGCCACGCGTACATGAATTGCTTCATTTTTGTTTCAATGTCGTTTTATCCAGTTTTCAAAGAACAAGATTGAAAGTCACAAAAAAAGGCGTTGCCGCCTGAAGGTGAACCTTCAAAACTGAACGCAAAACGTCAACCCCGAGAAAACCTCGGTTCCGAATTTATCCTTAGAAAGGAGGTGATCCAGCCGCACCTTCCGATACGGCTACCTTGTTACGACTTCACCCCAATCATCCGTCCCACCTTCGGCGGCTGGCTCCACAAGGGTTACCTCACCGACTTCGGGTGTTACAAACTCTCGTGGTGTGACGGGCGGTGTGTACAAGGCCCGGGAACGTATTCACCGTGGCATGCTGATCCACGATTACTAGCGATTCCGGCTTCATGCAGGCGAGTTGCAGCCTGCAATCCGAACTGAGAACGGTTTTCTGGGATTGGCTTGCCCTCGCGGGGTTGCAGCCCTTTGTACCGTCCATTGTAGCACGTGTGTAGCCCAGGTCATAAGGGGCATGATGATTTGACGTCATCCCCACCTTCCTCCGGTTTGTCACCGGCAGTCACCTTAGAGTGCCCAACTAAATGCTGGCAACTAAGATCAAGGGTTGCGCTCGTTGCGGGACTTAACCCAACATCTCACGACACGAGCTGACGACAACCATGCACCACCTGTCACCGCTGTCCCCGAAGGGAAAGGCGTATCTCTACACCGGGCAGCGGGATGTCAAGACCTGGTAAGGTTCTTCGCGTTGCTTCGAATTAAACCACATGCTCCACCGCTTGTGCGGGCCCCCGTCAATTCCTTTGAGTTTCAGCCTTGCGGCCGTACTCCCCAGGCGGAGTGCTTAATGCGTTAGCTGCAGCACTAAGGGGCGGAAACCCCCTAACACTTAGCACTCATCGTTTACGGCGTGGACTACCAGGGTATCTAATCCTGTTTGCTCCCCACGCTTTCGCGCCTCAGCGTCAGTTACAGACCAGAAAGTCGCCTTCGCCACTGGTGTTCCTCCACATCTCTACGCATTTCACCGCTACACATGGAATTCCACTTTCCTCTTCTGCACTCAAGTTCTCCAGTTTCCAATGACCCTCCACGGTTGAGCCGTGGGCTTTCACATCAGACTTAAAGAACCGCCTGCGCGCGCTTTACGCCCAATGATTCCGGACAACGCTTGCCACCTACGTATTACCGCGGCTGCTGGCACGTAGTTAGCCGTGGCTTTCTGGTGAGGTACCGTCAAGGTACCAGTAGTTAGTTGGTACTTGTTCTTCCCTCACAACAGAGTTTTACGATCCGAAAACCTTCGTCACTCACGCGGCGTTGCTCCGTCAGACTTTCGTCCATTGCGGAAGATTCCCTACTGCTGCCTCCCGTAGGAGTCTGGGCCGTGTCTCAGTCCCAGTGTGGCCGATCACCCTCTCAGGTCGGCTACGCATCGTCGCCTTGGTAGGCCATTACCCCACCAACTAGCTAATGCGCCGCGGGCCCATCCTGCAGTGACAGCGAGATGCCGTCTTTCCGTGCCGCCTCAGGAGAGGCGACAAACTATTCGGTATTAGCACCGGTTTCCCGGAGTTATCCCGATCTGCAGGGCAGGTTGCCCACGTGTTACTCACCCGTCCGCCGCTAAACCAGAAGGAGCAAGCTCCTCTGGTTCCGCTCGACTTGCATGTATTAGGCACGCCGCCAGCGTTCGTCCTGAGCCAGGATCAAACTCTCCATTATAGAGAACATTTGACTGCTCTAGTTGTTGCTGGCACCATCCGAAGATGGCTTGATCTGCACAAAGCTGATCAGTAAGTTGTAGTCACGAACACCGAGTAGATGAACAACTCTGCTCCAATTGCCGGTGGCAACCTTCGCAAAAGTCGTTCTCGCACCGAAGTGCTCGTGACGTCTTTCGTTGACGTTTTGCTGTTCAGTTTTCAAGGTTCAAGTTATTCGCATTGTTGCTGTCGTTCTTTGCGACTCCTATGATATTAAAGCATACACTTCTTGCTGTCAACACTTTTGGCGAATAAAGTTATATTCGTAAAACATTCACCGCTAAATTTCAGTTCCCTTCTATAAGAAGAATTTAAAAAAGAAATCAAACAAAGAGCTTTGGAAAGCCACTTCACTCGACTTCTTTCTCTTCTTTTTTCTATAAAAAGACAATACCATCTCCACTGACAACTATATACGAAACATAATTAATCAGAATGTTCCCTATTTATTAAGAAGCTAGAAAATTTCCTAGCTATTATTTCCATCATTAAAGTTCGCGCCGACCTTCCAATGCCCTCGATAAAGTTACTTCATCCGCATATTCCAAATCGCCACCTACAGGAAGCCCATGGGCAATCCGAGTAGTTTTGATTCCTGAAGGTCTGACGAGACGGGAAATATACATCGCGGTCGCTTCTCCCTCGATTGTCGGGTTCGTAGCCAAAATTAATTCCTCTACTTCTTCATCTTGAAGACGCTTCAATAGAGACGGAACGTTAATGTCTTCAGGACCAATCCCATCCATTGGAGAAATAGCTCCCTGCAAAACATGATACAAACCTTTATAATCGCGCATCTTCTCCATTGCGATTACGTCTTTTGGATCTTGGACCACACAGATTGTCGTACGATCACGCTGCTGATCCTGGCAAATATGACACGGATCCACATCAGTAATATGGCCGCATACCGAGCAGAAGCTCAAGTTCCGTTTCGCATCCACCAAGGCTTTAGCAAAATCAAGCACCGTATCCTCTTTCATGCCAAGCACAAAAAACGCCAGACGGGCCGCTGTCTTTGGCCCGATTCCCGGCAGTTTCATAAAACTCTCCATTAATTTCGAAATGGGTTCCGGATAATGCATAGTTATTGCCTCCTAGAACATTCCTGGCATGTTCAAACCCTTCGTGAATTTCCCCATTGTGGAATTCGCGTGATCATCCGCTTTTTTAAACGCATCATTTGTCGCTACAACCAAAAGGTCCTGCAACATTTCAACATCTTCTGGATCTACTACTGTAGGATCAAGTACGATATCTAACACTTCTTTATGACCGGATACAGTGACTTTAACCATACTGCCGCCAGATGCTCCTTCGAACTTCAATGTTCCTAGCTCTTCCTGGGCAACTGCCATCTCTTTTTGCATTTTTTGCATTTGCTTCATCATGCCTTGCATATTTCCTCCACCGCGCATAATTAGTTCCTCCTTAGAATTTTCATTTTAATCATCATGAACTTCGACAAAGTCTTTTCCGAAAAGACGTTCGGCTTCCGAGATGAACGGGTCTTCTTCCGCTACAGCTCCTTCACCTGAAAACGGATTTTCTTCTTCAGCCTCCGACTGTTTTTCTTCAGTGCCTGCCTTCGATCCGCTCTTTTTGATAAACTCTTCACGGATTTTCAGCCAACTGGCGTCCGGAACAAAAACCGGTGTATAAGCTTTGCCTGCGTACTGCTCCAGCAACTGGCTGAATGTCGCAGCAAAGGTCTGGTTTTCAGAAGCCATCTGGCAATGAATATCATACTTGAATTTTAACACAAATGCATCTGCTGATGCCGCTACTGGCTCTGCTTCATTCAATAAAGCCGAATGGGACCGTTGCAATTGGCTCATTACTGTCGACCAATTGGTTTTGATGGCTTGAATATCCACTTTAGTGGCATTTTTCAAGACGTCCTGAATACGTCCTGTCGGTATTTTAAAGCTACTTTGTGCGCGCTGGCGTTTTTTCTGCTCAGTCGGCGTTGCCTGTGCACCGCTGACTGCGCCATTTTTAACTTGCTGCTGCAGTTCACGCACCAGATTTTCCAACTGGATGACTTTTGCTTCAAGCTCAGGCGATACCGCAGAAGCTGTACTTTGGACCGGCACATCGGCCTGGGCCATTTTCAGCAATGCTGTTTCCATATAAATTTTTGTATGGTTCGAAAACCGCATTTCCTGCTGTGTTTTGGAAAGGACATCAATCCAGGTGTAAAGCGTTGCTGGCTCAAAACGCTTGGCCAGCTCTTCAAAGCGTGGTTCATGCGTCGCTAACTCTAACATATCGTGAAGGTCAGGCGCTGTCTGGATCAACAGCAGATCTCGAAAGAAAGTAATGAAATCCTCAACCAGTCGCACGGGGTCTTTGCCGTCGCGCACCAACTTTTCCAGCAACGTCAATGCCTGACCAATATCTTTGGCAAGCAGTGCTTCTGCAATGCCATAGAACATATCTTGGCTGATGGAGCCTGTGACAAGCAGGGCGTCTTCAACCGTCATCTCGTCACCACTGAAAGACACCACTTGATCCAACAGACTCAGTGCATCACGCATTCCGCCAGCGGCAGCCTGAGCGATGATTTTAAGTACTTGTTCATTATACGGAATTTTCGCATCCGTTAACACTTCCACCATACGCGACACGATGTCCACTTGCGTATGAGATTTAAAGTCAAAGCGCTGGCAACGGGAAATGATCGTTAATGGCAGTTTATGCGGCTCTGTTGTCGCCAAAATGAAGACCACGTGCTCCGGCGGCTCTTCCAATGTTTTCAACAATGCATTGAAGGCACTGTTCGACAGCATGTGCACTTCATCAATGATGTAGATTTTAAAGCGTGAGTTCGCCGGTGAAAACCGGACTTTTTCGATAATCTCCCGCATCTCTTCGACACGCGAATTGGAAGCTGCGTCAAATTCAATGACGTCTGTATTGGATCCTTCGTTGATGCTTCTGCAGGACGCACATTCGTTGCATGGTTCGGCTGCCGGAGCCTGCTCACAATTCAACGCTTTGGCAAATATCTTAGCCGCACTGGTCTTCCCTGTCCCTCTAGGCCCTGAAAACAAATAAGCATGTGTCGTCTTATTGTAAAGGAGAGCGTTTTGAAGGGTTTGTTTGACATGTATCTGGCCTGTCATATCAGAAAAGGACTGTGGTCTGTAAACACGGTAAAAAGCTTGATACGCCAACTTGCTCTCTCCTTTTAACTAATCTGTTTTTTATCCTATCATTATACCATAAAAGCCGGGTCTTTCTGAACGATTTCCCCGACTAGCACGTGACGATTCCGCGAATAAAACAATAAAAAACCTGTCCGCTTCGAGAGCGGACAGGTTTGAATTTATATATTATTGCCGTGCACCTTTCTTCGACTGCTGCACATAAGCGTTACCCTTGTCGCTGGCTCGATCTAGGCGATCCCGCGGCACATGGAATATTCCACTTAATGCTGCTTCCTTCCGGACCTGACATGGTTCATGGGATCCCATTGCGCAGGACCCAGATGTCAACACTACGTGCAAGAGGCAGACCTTACATGCAGACAGCCTCAGAAAGGAATTCAGTCCTGCTAAAGCGGATTGCAGGTTACAGGACACCGCTATCTTCCCACCTAGCACGGCATTTACTAGTATACGAATTAATTGCTAAAAAATCAATCAGTAACCTTCATTCAATGATAATTTCTTTTTAAATTGGCCTATTTCGCCATATTGAATAGTTTTTTTATCGATGAATTTGAAAAAACGCGAAAAACTGTTGACAGCGATTATTCATTCATGATAAATTTGTTCTTGTCTTACACGGAGGAATACCCAAGTTTGGCTGAAGGGATCGGTCTTGAAAACCGACAGGGGAGTCAAATCCCGCGGGGGTTCGAATCCCTCTTCCTCCTCCATTTTTTGAATTTACACGCGCATATAAATTCGAGATTGGATTCGTTACGCAAGTAACGAATTTTTCTTAACACTTGTATGTCTGATTATTTCGATATAGAGTACCGGAAAGCTTTGGCTTTCCGGTTTTTTCATGTCTATTTTTATTTACGTAGTATGGAAGCTTGTTGCATAAAGCCCCCGATGCGCTCCACGATCTGTTCGGAACACTCCGGGTTGTTCATCAGGTCATAATCGTTAATATTTAAACGCAATACCGGACATCCATTAAAAGAATTGATCCAGCTTTCGTAGCGTTGATGCATTTCCAGCCAATAATCCACTGGTGTCTGCTGCTCCATTACGCGGCCGCGTTCCTGAATACGTGAAAGAATGTCCTCAATCGAGCCTTCCAGGTAAACCAGCAAATCAGGATGTGGGAAATAAGGCGTCATGACCATCGCTTCAAATAGATTAGTATAGGTTTCGTAATCTACGTTATTCATCGTGCCTTTATCCCAATGCATTTTCGCGAAAATGCCCGTATCTTCATAGATCGAACGATCTTGAATAAATCCACCACCATATTCAAACATCCGCTTTTGTTCTTTAAAACGCTCTGCCAGGAAATAAATCTGCAAGTGGAAACTCCATTTCTCAAAATCGTCATAAAACAAGTCCAAATACGGATTAGTATCGACATTTTCAAAAGAAGTACGGAATTGCAACGCATCAGCTAAAGCTTTAGTCATCGTGGATTTCCCAACCCCCACTGTGCCAGCTATTGTAATTACCGCATTCTGTGGAATGCCATATTTTTCTCGTAGATTCATAAGGTCAAACTCCTCTTTTGTAAAGTTCCATCCACCTTATCCAGGATCAGTTGAAGATCACTATTATTTTGGACAAAATCGATTTCATCACCATTAAAACGCAGTACAGGAATTTCTGGATGCTCTCTTTCAAAGCGTTCGATGAACTCGTGGTAATCAGCTGCCAGTTGCTCCATGTATTCCGGTGTGATCATTTTTTCAAATTCACGCCCCCGAAGCTTTATGCGTTTCATCAAAGTATCCAGGCTAGCATGTAAGTAGATAACCATATTCGGTTTCGGCATATCCACCGTCAAAATTTTATAAATGGCTTCGTATTTAACGTATTCAGCTTCTGGCAATGTACGCTTCGCAAAAATGAGGTTTTTGAAAATGTGGTAATCTGCGACAACCGGTTCACGTTTCGAGATAAACTTCTTCTGGATATCCGCCAATTGTTTATAGCGATTGCACAGGAAGAACATCTCTGTCTGGAAGCTCCATTCTTCTATATCTTCGTAGAATTTATTTAAAAATGGGTTTTCGTCAACAATTTCTTTTAATAACTGAAATTGATTTTGATCGGCAAGCGCTTTCGTCAGCGACGTTTTGCCTACACCGATCGGACCTTCTACCGTGATGAATGGCACCGGCATGCGAAGTCCTCCTTTTTCGTTTCAAGTAAATTGCAATGCCATTTATTTTAACACATCAATCTTGTTAAAAGTAGAGTGAAAAACCGGCAGATTTATTAATGAATTGGTTTTTTAAAGGTCGCACCATGAACTTCTTGAGTTGCCATAATCGTTAAAAAAGCTTTAGAATCAATGTCTGCGACAATTTGTTTGAGCTTTGTGAGTTCAAGACGAGTGACTACTACATAAATGACATCTTTTGGAGAATTGAGGTAGCCTCCTTGGCCATGCAGTTTCGTAAAACTTCGACCAAGGCGATCGTTAATGGCCGAACCAATTTCTTCATACTCTTCCGACACAATCAACACTGCTTTTGTATCGTCCAAACCTTGAATGACCACATCAATGGTTTTAGAAGCAATATAATATGTCAAAATCGAATACATCGCCTGCTCCATTCCTAAAACAAATGCAGCCCATCCAAAGATAAAGACATTGAAGAACATAACAAATTCGCCAACCGAAAACGGCAGTTTTTTCGTCAATAAAATCCCTAGAATTTCCGTTCCATCAAGTGCACCGCCGTTGCGGATGACAACCCCGACACCTGCTCCGAGAAGCAGACCACCAAATATAGTAGCAAGAAGCGGATCTTCCACAAAAGGTTCGATCTTGTGCATTGGAATTTCAATCAAAGCTAACGCAATAATAGCAAAAATAGATGAGATGAAAAAATTCCGACCAATATGCTTATAACCAAAGTATAAAAATGGTAAGTTGATGACGACCAGCAATATCCCAAAAGGAATTACGGTTAAATAATCTAAGATCAGAGAAATCCCGATAATCCCACCATCAATGATCGAATTAGGAACCAAAAATAATTCGATAGCGGCAGCTGCCATCGTGGCGCCTATAAAGATAAAGATAAATCGCAGAGTAAAATGCAACTTTTTTTCCTTTTTATGTTGTTTCACTCTTCAATCACTCTCCTCGTTAGTTTCTCGTTTCTCTATTTTACGCTGTTCTGCGATTTTTGTCTGCCTCACTCATTTAATTGCAAGAAAATGCTACACTAGATTTAAGGAGCGATGCAACATGAACGGAATAGAAAAAGATCATTTTTATATGGGATTAGCAATCGAAGAAGCAAACAAAGCAGGAGCTAAAGGGGAAGTACCGATTGGTGCTGTTATTGTCTACAAAGATCAGGTGATTGCGCGTGCTCATAATCTTCGGGAAACGACGCAAGATGCTGTTACCCACGCCGAGCTTTTAGCCATCCAGGAAGCTTGCCGAAATATGGGCAACTGGCGGTTGGAAGACACCAAGATTTACGTTACGTTAGAGCCTTGTCCGATGTGTGCAGGCGCCATTTTACAATCTCGGATTCCACATGTCGTATACGGAGCGCGAGACGCGAAAGCCGGCAGTGTGGATTCCTTATACCGCTTGCTGAACGATGACCGCTTTAATCATCAATGCCAAGTCACCGAAAACGTCCTTGCTGAAGAATGCGGACAGCTGCTAACACAATTTTTCCGAAATCTCCGAGAAGCAAAAAAACAAAAGCGGAAGACCCTATAACTGGGTCTTCCGCTTTTATTCGCTGATGAATTGCTCAATCAAGCGATTGACGATTTCTGGTTGCTCATGTTGGATCCAATGAGTCGCTTCTTCGACAAATGCCAAATTGACTTCGTCACAAAAAGACATACTTTCTTTTGCTAACATGGGAGACAGAAACTGATCACCCACTCCCCAGATAATTCTAACCGGTACTTTGACTTTCGTATCAGGCACCTGCCTGAAGCTGCCTCTCCTGATTGCCCGGTACCAATTCAGCATTGCTGTTAATGCGTCAGACTGTGACCACGCCGCTTTATATTGTTCGATTTCATTTTTCGAAAAAGCGTTCGGGTTGCTAGACTGTTCGATACCTTGCTGCATGGCTTTAAACTCTCCCATGCCAAGAGCTTTTTCAGGCAGATTGGGCAATTGGAAAAAGGCAATATAGGAGCTCTTCATCCATTGCAATGGATTTTTTTTGAGTACTTTTGGCATCGCTTTTGGATGCGGAATGTTCAAGACAATCAATTTTTCTACATACTCGGGCCGCGTGGCCGCTAAATGCCAAGCTACTGCACCGCCCCAATCATGTCCGATAATAATAGCCGTTTTTTTTTGAAAATGCTCTATGATGCCGATAACATCATCGCGTAAATAATCCACTGTGTAATTATCGATTCCTTTTGGCTTATCACTCAAATTATAGCCGCGCTGGTCAGGCGCCACGACCCGGTATCCCTTTTCCGCTAAAGGTTGTATTTGATTTTTCCAACCAAACCAAAATTCCGGAAAGCCGTGTAGCAAAATAACTAACGGTCCATCTGCTGGTCCCGCTACAGCTATATGAAGATTGATGCCGTTTGTTTCTATAATTTGAAAGCTCAGGTTTTCCATAAAAACAACTCCTTCACTCGATCTCCTTAACTTCTCTTTACCCCTTTTCTCCAAATAAAAGACTCAAAAGCAAATTGCTTTTGAGTCTTTTTTTATTAGGTCGATCTGTTACTTAAAAGAAGTGTAGAAAAAAATTGAACTTACCTTATCCAATGGTCTTTTTACCACCCATATAAGGCTGTAGCACTTCTGGAATATGGATTGAACCGTCTGCTTGCTGACAATTTTCTAGTAACGCTGCCACAGTGCGACCAATTGCCAGTCCGCTGCCATTCAGTGTATGGACGAATTCAGGCTTACCGGTTGTTTCACGGCGGAATTTGATATTTGCGCGTCTTGCTTGGAAATCCTCAAAATTACTGCAAGAAGAAATTTCCCGGTATGTCTCTTGGCTTGGAATCCAGACTTCGATATCGTATTTCTTGGCGGCTGTGAAGCCAAGGTCTGCGGTACACATCTTCAAAACACGATATGGAAGCCTTAAAAGCTGAAGCACTTTCTCAGCATGGCCCGTCAGTTTCTCCAGTTCGTTATAAGAATCCTCAGGCTTCACAAAGCGCACCAGCTCGACTTTATTGAATTGATGCTGTCTGATTAGTCCTCGCGTGTCGCGCCCCGCAGAACCCGCTTCAGAGCGGAAATTCGCGCTGAAAGAAGCAAAGGCCTGTGGCAACATATCCGCTGTCAGGATCTCGTCGCGATAGAAGTTTGTCACTGGCACTTCAGAAGTCGGAATCAAGAAGTAATCTTCCTTCTCAATCAGAAATGCATCTTCTTCAAATTTCGGTAATTGACCTGTGCCCGTCAAGCTTTCACGGTTGACCATATAAGGTGGCAACATTTCTTCATAACCGTGCTCTTCTTGGTGAAGATCCATCATAAAGTTGATCAGTGCGCGCTCTAGACGTGCCCCGAGTCCTCGGTAAAAGACAAAACGGCTTCCTGTCACTTTCGCTGCACGTTCAAAATCAATGATGTTCAAATCAGTCCCTAAATCCCAATGCGGTTTAACTTCGAAATCAAATTCTGGTTTATCGCCCCACGTACGGATTTCTTCATTGTCGTCTTCAGAGTCGCCAAACGGCACGCTGTCATGTGGAATATTCGGTACACGCATCATGATGTAGTTCAATCTTTCTTCTACTTCTTTCAACTCTTCATCAATCGCTTTGATCGCTTCGCCAACTTCACGCATTTTGGCAATGGCTTCGTCTGCATTTTCTTTCGCACGTTTCATCGTTGCGATATGTTGAGACGCTTCATTGCGCTCTGCTTTTAATTTTTCAGTTTGCGCGATTAATTCACGGCGTTTTGAATCCAACCCTTCAAAATCATTAAGCACTGAAATATCTTCTCCGCGCTTTCCAAGCTTTGCTTTTACTTCTTCAAAATTGGCACGTACAAAACGAATATCCAACATACTGTTTTCCTCCTCAAAATTTTAAAATAAAAAAAGACAACAAAAATAGCCCTCATCCCTTGAAAGGGACGAGAGCTACCCGCGTTGCCACCCTGATTGATCGGCATAAAGCCAATCCTCTTCATCACATAACGGCATTTAAACCGGCAATGGCTTTTTTTCACCATGCAACTCCGGGGTGGATTCAAACGCGTTTTTCACCGGTTCACACCAACCACCGGCTCTCTTTAGAAAAACACTCATTTTACTACTTCCCATCAACGTTTCGTCTTTTAAATTAATCATACTTTACTATAAGTTGATGTCTTTGGCAAGAGAAGGTCTGACTTATCGCCGATCATACTCAAAAAATATGCAGTAATTCGGTGGTCTTCTGTCAATTCTGGGTGGAACGAGCAACCTAGAAAATGACCACTCTTTGCCATGACAATTTTTCCGTCATGCATGCACAACACTTCAGCATGTGGTCCGACACTGACAATGTGCGGAGCCCGGATAAAAACTGCTTCAAAAGCGCCTTCGATGCCGTTAATAGTAAGGGGCGCTTCAAAGCTATCTATTTGCCGGCCAAATGAATTCCGTTCAACTGCAACATCCATAACACCTAAATGCGATTCTTCTCTACCAATCACGGTTTTTGCTAGCAATATTAATCCCGCGCACGTGCCAAACATCGGCTTTCCTGTTTCAGCAAACTCCCGCAGCGGTTCCATCAAACCGTAGCGATCAATCAGTCGGCGCATCGTCGTACTCTCGCCACCTGGTAAGATCAAAGCATCCAAGCTCTCAAGATCCTTCGGCCATTTTACAGAAACAGCTTCGGCTCCACATGCTGTAATCGACTGGATATGCTCACGAACTGCCCCTTGCAGAGCAAGGACTCCAACTCGTTTCATTCTTACCAGCCCCGCTCTTGCATACGTTCGCCGGCAGCTATCGTTGAAATTTCAATGCCTTTCATGGCAATACCAAGATCTTTCGATAGCTCAGCAATCAATTTGTAGTCTTGGTAATGTGTAGTAGCCTCGACAATCGCACGGGCAAACCGTTCTGGATTATCTGATTTGAAGATACCCGAACCTACGAATACGCCGTCTGCTCCAATCTCCATCATCAATGCAGCGTCTGCTGGTGTTGCAATACCACCCGCTGCAAAATTAACAACCGGCAAGCGGCCCAAGCTTTTTACTTCTTTTAAGAACTCATAAGAAGCTCCAAGGTTGCGCGCTTCTGTCATTAATTCGTCTTCGCTCATCGCAATCACTTTTCGCACTTCTGCATTTACTTGACGCAAATGGCGGACCGCTTCGACAATATTGCCCGTACCCGGTTCACCTTTCGTGCGCAGCATAGAAGCTCCTTCACCAATTCTGCGGGCAGCTTCGCCCAAGTTCCGGCAACCACAGACAAACGGTACCGTGTATTGGTTTTTTAACAAATGAAATTCTTCATCTGCAGGCGTCAATACTTCACTTTCGTCGATATAATCGACACCCATCGCTTCTAAAATACGAGCTTCCACAATATGTCCAATACGGGCTTTCGCCATGACCGGAATCGATACAGCCTTCATCACTTCTTCCGTAATGCGTGGATCTGCCATACGTGCCACTCCGCCGTCTCTGCGAATATCCGATGGCACACGTTCTAGTGCCATTACAGCCGTTGCACCTGCATATTCCGCAATACGTGCTTGTTCCGCATTGACCACATCCATAATCACTCCACCTTTTTGCATTTCGGCCATTCCTCTTTTTACGCGATCTGTTCCAAGTTGACTCATTTACTAATTCCCCCTATTTGTTAATAAATTCAGTATAATAGAGATTGACCATATGAAAAGACTCAGTTCTATTCAATTCAATAAGGTCAGTTGGAGGAATTCAAATGGACATGCTTATGTTTCAACTTCAAAAACAGTCACAAACCCCATTATATAAACAGTTATATCGAGAAATAAAAGGAGCCATCATAGACGGCACAATCGGCGTAGATACCAAATTGCCAAGCAAGCGAAAATTAGCGGATTATCTGCAAATTAGCCAAACGACCGTCGAACTTGCCTATTCTCAGCTCGTCGCTGAAGGGTTTATTGAGTCCAGGCCACGTAAAGGATTTTATGCTCAGCCAGTCGAAGAACTTGCGTATCTGGATATTCCGCATGACGAGCCTGTCATCAACGAAACCATTACTTACAAAATAGATTTCAACTCTGCCAGTATCGATACACGCTCTTTTCCATTTTTAACTTGGCGCAAACTGACGCGTGATATTTTGGATGACTCTAACCATCATTTATTGCTATCTGGGCATCCTCAAGGAGACGACGCCTTACGCCAGGAAATTGCCCGTTATTTGTATCAGTCCCGTGGAGTTGTCTGTGATGCAGATCAAATCGTCATCGGTTCCGGGACAGAACAATTATTGCCCCTGCTAATCCGTCTACTCGACAAAAAACTTGTTTATGGCTACGAAAATCCTGGCTATGCA
Source organism: Planococcus antarcticus DSM 14505 (assembly GCF_001687565.2). Taxonomy (NCBI): domain Bacteria; kingdom Bacillati; phylum Bacillota; class Bacilli; order Caryophanales; family Caryophanaceae; genus Planococcus; species Planococcus antarcticus. Next base: position 19,590 of record NZ_CP016534.2, on the reverse strand, counting down.
TTGACTCATAGCATTTTCAGCCATCACGACCGCCAGTCTATCCCGATCGAACTTGAACAAGACGGCATCCATGTTAGTCAATTAGAAGCATCTAATGTAGATGTCGCGTACGTTACGCCTTCACATCAATTTCCATCAGGCTCTGTCTTGAGTGCTACCAAACGAGCACAATTGCTGAACTGGGCCGTAGCTAAACCAAACCGCTATATTATCGAAGACGATTATGACAGCGAATTTCGTTACACTAGCCGACCCATTCCCGCGTTACAAAGCATGGATTTAAGTGACCGAGTTATTTACATTAGTACTTTTTCTAAATCACTCATGCCTTCTCTACGTCTCGCTTATATGGTCTTACCTAAACGACTGCTGCGGGCGTATCAGCAAACTTTTCTTCATTACTCTTCTTCGGTACCAAGACATGATCAACAACTAGTCGCCAAATTCATGAAAGACGGTCATTTCGCGCGTCACTTGAATCGTATGCGTAAGCTGTATCAGAAGAAAATCAAACAACTGAGTTGGTCTCTGGCTTTATTCTCTCCCGTTGTTACGGTTTCTGGCGAACAGGCAGGCATGCACATCGTTCTGACCATTCAAACCTCGTTGAGCGAAGAGGAGCTGGTACAGCGCGCTAAAGGAGCCGGCATCCGTGTCACGGGGTTGCACTCTTATGATGTACACAAAAAATCCGGTGCATATCCAAAAATCGTTCTTGGATTCGGTGGTCTCTCCGAAGAAGAAATTCACTCGGGAGTTATTGAATTGATGGCATGCTGGGAAATCCAATAAAAAAAGCCGTTCATCTTTTCGGATGAATGGCTTTTCCTATTAAAATAACTCCTTTACAAAAGTACCTGCATCATTCCAAAGAGACGATAAAAATTCTCCGGCATTCCGCATCGACAAGGCAGCCCAACTGGCACGTTCCACAGATTCAGTAGTCGCCACCTTAACCTTATTTGAACTGCCACTTAAATAGCCATATTCCACGCCTTCCGCTTTTTTCAGCTCAAGCGTTCCTACCACTAAATCCTTTTCTACATCCGCTTCGAGCTTACCATCCTGCACTACTGAATCGTCCAGCAGCAATTCTGGCTGATGCAATTCCTTATCGGCAGTCCGAATCATCATGGTCACCGGCTCTTTAACCGCAATTGCAACTTCTTTCTCTACACCGTTTTCAACAGTAAGAGTTTCCTGTCCCTCAAACTGATACCCTGCCGGAATAATTTCTTCTGTAGTAAACTGTCCGAAACCATAATCGAATAAAGCACGAGTTGCATCAAAACGAGCTTTATACGAACCTGCGCCTTTATTATCCACCGCTCCCATGACTACAGCGATGAAACGCGTATCATCACGCTTCGCCGTTCCTGCAAACGAGTAACCAGCAAAATCCGTACTACCGGTTTTCAATCCGTCCATACCTTCGTATTCATAAATCAATCCAGGAAGCATTGAATTCCAGTTCTCCATCCGTGTCTCGTCTGCCGTTCCTTCACGGAAAAGCTTTACCGGAATTTTTGTTGTTTCTAGCACTTCAGGGTAATCGTCCAACAAAATTTTCGTCAATTTGGCAACTGAACGTGCCGGCATGATGTTTTCATCCGTTTCTTTCGTGCCTTCGGGATGCCTGCCCATCAAACTTGAATTGCTGAGACCTGTCGAATTGACGAAAGTCGTTTCTTCTAAGCCCATTTCCTTCGCTTTTTCGTTCATTAAACGGACAAATTCACTTTCCGTCCCTGCAATCGTCTCGGCGATGCCGATCGTTGCTGCATTGGCTGAAAAAATAGCCATTGCTTCATACATTTCTTTAATGGTGTAAGAACCATCTTCACGAAACGGCACATTGCTCAAGCGCATGTCCTGAGAAATCCGATACGTATAATCCGTCACTTGATATTCCTGCTCCCACGTAATCTTCCCTTCTTCAATCGCCTCAAATAATAAATACTCCGTCATCATCTTGGTCATGCTGGCAACTCCTAAAGGCGTCTCAGCATTTTTTTCGTAAAGAATTTTGCCACTTTCAGCATCCACCAAAATAGCGGCTTCTGCCATTATAGTTAACGATTCTTCCGCTTGTGCTTGCTGCGGAAAAATAGCGGGCGCAGTGAATGCAAGCAATAACGCTATGAGTAATCCTTTATTAAAAAAATTTTTCACGTATTTGAATACCTCCGTTTATAAGATTCCACATGCTATTTTATCATATTCGTTGTGCATAAAAACAAAAACATGAAAAAGGCATCTTTTCCTTCATTTTAACCGAAGGAAAAGATGCCTTTAACTAAATTAAATTGAGTAGTTTGGAGATTCTTTAGTAATTTGTACATCATGCGGATGGCTTTCACGTAATCCAGCACCCGTCATACGAATAAATTGTGCTTCCTCGCGCAAAGCCTGTAAATCTTTTGTTCCACAATAGCCCATTCCTGCACGAATACCACCCAGTAATTGATGAATCGTATCCGAAAGTGGTCCTTTATATGGCAAGCGGCCCTCAATACCTTCTGGAACCAGTTTTTTCGCATCGTCTTGGAAGTAGCGGTCTTTCGATCCTTTTTCCATAGAAGCAATCGACCCCATGCCACGGTACGTTTTAAAGCGGCGACCTTGGAAAATTTCAGTGTCTCCTGGACTTTCAGTCGTCCCAGCCAACAAACTACCAAGCATAACCACATGTCCGCCCGCTGCCAATGCTTTAATGATGTCTCCAGAATACTTGATCCCACCATCAGCAATAATTGTTTTATCATGCTTACGTGCTTCTGTTGCGCAGTCATAAACAGCCGTAATTTGAGGAACCCCGACACCCGCTACAACACGAGTCGTACAGATAGAACCAGGCCCGATACCAACTTTAACTACATCTGCACCAGCCTCGATCAATGCTTTAGTTCCTGTAGCAGTAGCCACATTTCCAGCAATAATCGCCAATTCCGGATAGGTTGCACGAATCTGCTTAACCATGCCCAAAACGCCTGCTGAATGTCCATGAGCTGTATCCAATACGATGACGTCGACAGAAGCCTTCACGAGCTGCTCGACCCGTTTCATTGTATCTGAAGTGACCCCTACAGCAGCACCTACAAGCAAACGGCCGTGCTGATCTTTCGCAGCATTAGGGAATTCAATTACTTTTTCGATATCCTTAATGGTAATCAAACCTTTTAATACGCCTTGGCTATCAACAATTGGTAATTTTTCAATCTTGTATTGCTGCAGAATCTTCTCAGCATCTTCTAACGTAGTTCCAATAGGAGCAGTGACTAATTTCTCTTTTGTCATTACGTCATTAATTTTCAAAGAATAATCTTGGATAAAACGTAAATCACGGTTCGTAATGATACCGACCAGCTTAAGTTCGCTTTCATTATTGACAATTGGAACACCCGAAATCCGGTATTTGCCCATTAAATGTTCAGCATCATAAACTTGGTGTTCAGGAGTTAAGAAGAATGGATCTGTAATAACACCGTTCTCTGAACGTTTTACAGTGACGACTTGTTCAGCCTGTTCTTCAATGCTCATGTTTTTATGAATGACACCCAAGCCGCCTTGGCGAGCCATAGCAATAGCCATCTTAGCTTCCGTTACTGTATCCATGCCTGCACTGATCACTGGAATTTTCAACTTAAGAGTTGGTGTCAATTCAATGGCCAAATCAATATCTTTCGGCAAAACTTCCGAATGGGCTGGTACAAGTAATACATCATCAAACGTTAATCCTTCTTTTACAAATTTTGATTCCCACATAGTTAGACGCGCCTCCTGCTTCCTTTTAAATATTATTGTAAGGTTATCAGCGCGGATATGGTGTGTCAAGAAACTGATAAAAGAAAAAATATTTAGAATAATTAATTACTGTGTTATAGAAAAGTTTTCTTATATTTGCTATGAAATTGTATGCACTTAAAACTCAGAGAATATCTTTTATTGTTGAACAATAGTTTCTTTTTTCAAAAGCAATTGTATGAAAAGAAATACCTATGGAAATAAACAAGCCGTTACCGGAATCGGTAACGACTTGTTTCAATGTGCCCAGCGACGTCTTACTCTCACAGGGGGAAACCCCCAACTACCATCAGCGCAAAAGAGCTTAACTGCCGTGTTCGGGATGGGAACGGGTGTGGCCTCTTTGCCATCATCACTGGACTATTTGGTTTTGAAAGACAAGATTGATTATACCAATCTCACAGGTTTTTACAAGCTTTTTCATAAAAAAACTTTTCCTTATTCTTTCAAAACTGGATAAACGACATTGACCCATTGAAATTCCTTCATGATACATTGTTTGGTTAAGTCCTCGATCGATTAGTATTCGTCAGCTGCACGTGTCGCCACGCTTCCACCTCGAACCTATCTACCTCATCGTCTTTGAGGGATCTTACTTGCTTGCGCAATGGGAAATCTCATCTTGAGGGGGGCTTCGTGCTTAGATGCTTTCAGCACTTATCCCGGCCACACATAGCTACCCAGCGATGCCCTTGGCAGAACAACTGGTACACCAGCGGTGTGTCCATCCCGGTCCTCTCGTACTAAGGACAGCTCCTCTCAAATTTCCTGCGCCCGCGACGGATAGGGACCGAACTGTCTCACGACGTTCTGAACCCAGCTCGCGTACCGCTTTAATGGGCGAACAGCCCAACCCTTGGGACCGACTACAGCCCCAGGATGCGATGAGCCGACATCGAGGTGCCAAACCTCCCCGTCGATGTGGACTCTTGGGGGAGATAAGCCTGTTATCCCCGGGGTAGCTTTTATCCGTTGAGCGATGGCCCTTCCATGCGGAACCACCGGATCACTAAGCCCGTCTTTCGACCCTGCTCGACCTGTACGTCTCGCAGTCAAGCTCCCTTCTGCCTTTACACTCTGCGAATGATTTCCAACCATTCTGAGGGAACCTTTGGGCGCCTCCGTTACTCTTTAGGAGGCGACCGCCCCAGTCAAACTGCCCGCCTGACACTGTCTCCCATCCCGATCAGGGATGTGGGTTAGAATTTCAATACAACCAGGGTAGTATCCCACCGACGCCTCCTCCGAAGCTGGCGCTCCGGGCTCTAAGGCTCCTACCTATCCTGTACAAGTTGCACCAAAATTCAATATCAGGCTACAGTAAAGCTCCACGGGGTCTTTCCGTCCTGTCGCGGGTAACCTGCATCTTCACAGGTACTATAATTTCACCGAGTCTCTCGTTGAGACAGTGCCCAGATCGTTACGCCTTTCGTGCGGGTCGGAACTTACCCGACAAGGAATTTCGCTACCTTAGGACCGTTATAGTTACGGCCGCCGTTTACTGGGGCTTCAGTTCGCACCTTCGCTTGCGCTAAGCACTCCCCTTAACCTTCCAGCACCGGGCAGGCGTCAGCCCCTATACGTCACCTTACGGTTTTGCAGAGACCTGTGTTTTTGCTAAACAGTCGCCTGGGCCTATTCACTGCGGCTCTCTCGGGCTATTCACCCTACCAGAGCACCCCTTCTCCCGAAGTTACGGGGTCATTTTGCCGAGTTCCTTAACGAGAGTTCACTCGCTCACCTTAGAATTCTCTTCTCGCCTACCTGTGTCGGTTTGCGGTACGGGCACCTCCCGCCTCGCTAGAGGCTTTTCTTGGCAGTGTGAAATCAGGGACTCTGAGGTAAACCTCTTGCCATCACAGCTCAACGTATCAGGAATGGGATTTGCCTCATTCCACGCCTCACTGCTTGGACGTGCACAACCAACGGCACGCTCTCCTTATCCTTCTGCGTCCCCCCATTGCTCAAACGGCGGGGAGGTGGTACAGGAATATCAACCTGTTGTCCATCGTCTACGCCTATCGGCCTCGACTTAGGTCCCGACTAACCCTGAGCGGACGAGCCTTCCTCAGGAAACCTTAGGCATTCGGTGGACGGGATTCTCACCCGTCTTTCGTTACTCATACCGGCATTCTCACTTCTAAGCGCTCCACCAGTCCTTCCGGTCTGACTTCAACGCCCTTAGAACGCTCTCCTACCACGGATCTCCGAAGAGATCCATCCACAGCTTCGGTAATCCGTTTAGCCCCGGTACATTTTCGGCGCAGTGTCACTCGACCAGTGAGCTATTACGCACTCTTTAAATGATGGCTGCTTCTAAGCCAACATCCTGGTTGTCTAAGCAACGCCACATCCTTTTCCACTTAACGGATATTTGGGGACCTTAGCTGGTGGTCTGGGCTGTTTCCCTCTTGACTACGGATCTTATCACTCGCAGTCTGACTCCCAAGCATAAATCACTGGCATTCGGAGTTTGTCTGAATTCGGTAACCCGGGATGGGCCCCTAGTCCAAACAGTGCTCTACCTCCAGGATTCTCTATCTTGAGGCTAGCCCTAAAGCTATTTCGGAGAGAACCAGCTATCTCCAGGTTCGATTGGAATTTCTCCGCTACCCACACCTCATCCCCGCACTTTTCAACGTGCGTGGGTTCGGGCCTCCAGTAAGTGTTACCTTACCTTCACCCTGGACATGGGTAGATCACCTGGTTTCGGGTCTACAACTGCATACTCTGTCGCCCTATTCAGACTCGCTTTCGCTGCGGCTCCGCCTTCTCAGCTTAACCTTGCATGCAATCGTAACTCGCCGGTTCATTCTACAAAAGGCACGCCATCACCCATTAACGGGCTTTGACTACTTGTAGGCACACGGTTTCAGGATCTATTTCACTCCCCTTCCGGGGTGCTTTTCACCTTTCCCTCACGGTACTGGTTCACTATCGGTCACTAGGAAGTATTTAGCCTTGGGAGATGGTCCTCCCGGATTCCGACGGAATTTCACGTGTTCCGCCGTACTCAGGATCCACTCTGGAGAGGCAGGGTTTTCGGCTACGGGGCTATTACCCGCTGTGGCGGACCGTTCCAGGTCGCTTCGCCTAATCCTGCCTTTTGTAACTCCGTATAGAGTGTCCTACAACCCCAAGAGGCAAGCCTCTTGGTTTGGGCTGATCCCGTTTCGCTCGCCGCTACTCAGGGAATCGCATTTGCTTTCTCTTCCTCCAGGTACTTAGATGTTTCAGTTCCCTGGGTCTGCCTTCTCATGTGCTATCAATTCACACATGGATACTGCCCAATTAAAGGCAGCGGGTTCCCCCATTCGGAAATCTCCGGATCACAGCTCACTTACAGCTCCCCGAAGCATATCGGTGTTAGTGCCGTCCTTCTTCGGCTCCTAGTGCCAAGGCATCCACCGTGCGCCCTTTCTAACTTAACCAATGGTTAATTAAAAAGTTGTGGCACCAAGTGCCAAGCGTACATGAATTGCTTCATTTTTGTTTCAATGTCATTTTATCCAGTTTTCAAAGAACAAGATTGAAAGTCACAAAAAAAGGCGTTGCCGCCTGAAGGTGAACCTTCAAAACTGAACGCAAAACGTCAACCCCGAGAAAACCTCGGTTCCGAATTTATCCTTAGAAAGGAGGTGATCCAGCCGCACCTTCCGATACGGCTACCTTGTTACGACTTCACCCCAATCATCCGTCCCACCTTCGGCGGCTGGCTCCACAAGGGTTACCTCACCGACTTCGGGTGTTACAAACTCTCGTGGTGTGACGGGCGGTGTGTACAAGGCCCGGGAACGTATTCACCGTGGCATGCTGATCCACGATTACTAGCGATTCCGGCTTCATGCAGGCGAGTTGCAGCCTGCAATCCGAACTGAGAACGGTTTTCTGGGATTGGCTTGCCCTCGCGGGGTTGCAGCCCTTTGTACCGTCCATTGTAGCACGTGTGTAGCCCAGGTCATAAGGGGCATGATGATTTGACGTCATCCCCACCTTCCTCCGGTTTGTCACCGGCAGTCACCTTAGAGTGCCCAACTAAATGCTGGCAACTAAGATCAAGGGTTGCGCTCGTTGCGGGACTTAACCCAACATCTCACGACACGAGCTGACGACAACCATGCACCACCTGTCACCGCTGTCCCCGAAGGGAAAGGCGTATCTCTACACCGGGCAGCGGGATGTCAAGACCTGGTAAGGTTCTTCGCGTTGCTTCGAATTAAACCACATGCTCCACCGCTTGTGCGGGCCCCCGTCAATTCCTTTGAGTTTCAGCCTTGCGGCCGTACTCCCCAGGCGGAGTGCTTAATGCGTTAGCTGCAGCACTAAGGGGCGGAAACCCCCTAACACTTAGCACTCATCGTTTACGGCGTGGACTACCAGGGTATCTAATCCTGTTTGCTCCCCACGCTTTCGCGCCTCAGCGTCAGTTACAGACCAGAAAGTCGCCTTCGCCACTGGTGTTCCTCCACATCTCTACGCATTTCACCGCTACACATGGAATTCCACTTTCCTCTTCTGCACTCAAGTTCTCCAGTTTCCAATGACCCTCCACGGTTGAGCCGTGGGCTTTCACATCAGACTTAAAGAACCGCCTGCGCGCGCTTTACGCCCAATAATTCCGGACAACGCTTGCCACCTACGTATTACCGCGGCTGCTGGCACGTAGTTAGCCGTGGCTTTCTGGTGAGGTACCGTCAAGGTACCAGTAGTTAGTTGGTACTTGTTCTTCCCTCACAACAGAGTTTTACGATCCGAAAACCTTCGTCACTCACGCGGCGTTGCTCCGTCAGACTTTCGTCCATTGCGGAAGATTCCCTACTGCTGCCTCCCGTAGGAGTCTGGGCCGTGTCTCAGTCCCAGTGTGGCCGATCACCCTCTCAGGTCGGCTACGCATCGTCGCCTTGGTAGGCCATTACCCCACCAACTAGCTAATGCGCCGCGGGCCCATCCTGCAGTGACAGCGAGATGCCGTCTTTCCGTGCCGCCTCAGGAGAGGCGACAAACTATTCGGTATTAGCACCGGTTTCCCGGAGTTATCCCGATCTGCAGGGCAGGTTGCCCACGTGTTACTCACCCGTCCGCCGCTAAACCAGAAGGAGCAAGCTCCTCTGGTTCCGCTCGACTTGCATGTATTAGGCACGCCGCCAGCGTTCGTCCTGAGCCAGGATCAAACTCTCCATTATAGAGAACATTTGACTGCTCTAGTTGTTGCTGGCACCATCCGAAGATGGCTTGATCTGCACAAAGCTGATCAGTAAGTTGTAGTCACGAACACCGAGTAGATGGACAACTCTGCTCCAATTGCCGGTGGCAACCTTCGCAAAAGTCGTGCTCGTGACGTCTTTCGTTGACGTTTTGCTGTTCAGTTTTCAAGGTTCAGTTTATTTGCCGCGCTCATTGGCGACTTGATTAATATACCATGCTGATATGTATGAGTCAACAGTTTATGCAAAAAAACTTTAGTTTTATCGAAACTCTTTTTTGACGGCTAGTTGTAAAATGAAATGCAACAGCTAACTTGCTAAAAAAACAGAAAAAGCCACAGATAAACCGTGTATGATTAAGTCGACGAAACATCAATCGATACGGAGGTTTATCTATGGCACACACAGTCTACCACACCAAAACGCTCGTTTAAACACTTGACCCCTTTCGACCGTGGGCGAATCGCCGCGCTTCAGGAGGAGGGAAAAACCCAAACCGCTATTGCAGAAGCGATTGGCTGCGCCAAAAGCACAATCAGCCGAGAACTCAAACGTGGCACCGTCACGCAGATGAAGACCGGCCGTGCGACATTCGAAGCCTACTTTCCGGAAACCGGACAGTTGAAATACGAAGAAAACCGCCAAGCCTGTGGAGCCAAACTCAAGCTAGATGACGCCATCGGATTTATCCAGTACGCAGAAACCAAAATCTTGGACGACCATTGGTCACCCGACGCGGTCTGCGGCTCTGCAACATTCCATGAACAATTCGAAGGCAAACGGGTCTGCACCAAAACGCTTTACAATTACATCGAGCTTGGCTACATCGGGGTCAAAAACATCGACCTCCCGATGAAAGTGCGGCTGAATACAAAAAAGCGGCGGATCCGAGTGAACAAGCGCGTGCTTGGCCGCAGTATCGAAGAGCGACCGGAAGCCGTGGAAGACCGGACCGAATTCGGTCATTGGGAAATCGATACGGTCATCGGCAAGAAAAGCCAGGACGAAGCCTTGATGACGCTGACTGAACGGAAGACCCGCCAGGAAATCATCATCCGGATCGATGACAAGGGCAGTGATTCCATTACGAAAGCGTTGGAACTCGTGCGGAACAAGTTTGACGCGAACTTCGCTCAGGTCTTCAAGACCATTACTTCCGACAACGGGTCGGAGTTCGCAGAACTGGCTGCGTCGCTCGAAAAGGACAAAACGGCAGTCTTTTTTACACACCCGTATACCTCCTGCGAGCGCGGAAAGTTTATGGCACTTTCTCAAATTGAACTGTTCAATACTTTTGCTTCAAGCACAGCATAGCAGTCCTTGTCGTCTCTGTTTCTTTGTACAGACGAGACCACCAAGACTAAGCACCTCAGCCAGAGCAATTACTAGTTTCTGTAGCAAGCCCAGCATGTCTTTTGGGAAAAAATTTTCGCTATCGCAAGAGTTGTCGCAGCCATTGTGAAAAGTTCCCACTTCAAAACGATCGCAGAAAATATCCAGGAAGAAGTCAAAACACCCGCTGTCATACCACGGCTCACAAATCCTTGCTGGCATCTATAACCCAGTGAAACCCTGACAAACTCTTTGATTCAATGAAATCATTCATTGACCCGAGCAGTTCTGCATAGACTTATTACTAAATATTTGCCGCAAAAAAACCCGCTGAATGAAGTCAGCAGGCTGAAAGTTTCGTATTACTCTTCGTCTTTTTCTGGAGTTTCTTCTATATCATCAATCTTTTCATCCGCAACCATATCTTCTTCTTCAAAAACATCTGCTTCAGCACTTTCTTCGATCAATGTTTTTTCGATGTCCCCTTCGATCTCTTCCAAATCTTCAGGAATCTCAATATCTTTCTTAACTTTGGCCACAGTAGCGACAATCTCATCGTCACCCAATCGAATTAACCGAACACCTTGCGTACTTCTGCCTGTTGTTGAGATATCATTAACGTCCATACGGATCAAAATCCCGTTGACGGTGATCAGCATGATGTCTTCCGTTCCATTAACAGTTCGAACTGCAACAAGAGGTCCGTTTTTATCAGTGATTTGGCAAGTCTTGATTCCCATTCCGCCTCTGGATTGGACACGATACTCAGATTCTTTCGTCTGTTTGCCGTATCCTTTCTCTGTGATAACTAATACGTTGTCGTTAGGATCCAAAATCTCCATGCCGACTACCGCATCTCCTTCGCGAAGACGGATACCTCGTACGCCAGTTGCCGTTCGGCCCATGCTGCGAATATCCGTTTCAGGGAATCGAATTAAGGCACCATTTTTCGTACCAATAACCATTTCTTTATTGCCGTCTGTTAGCTTCACTGAAATCAGTTCATCTTCTTCTCGAAGGCTGATGGCAATCAAGCCGTTTTGACGGATGTTAGAATAATTTGTCACAGGGGTCCGTTTACTGATGCCTTCGCGTGTCGTGAAGAAGAAGAAAGCATCTTCTTTGAATTCATCGACACGTATAACGGCTGTGACTTTTTCTTCCTTGCTGATTTCCAACAGGTTAACCAGAGGCAAGCCTTTGGCGGTCCGGCCGTACTCAGGAATCTGATAGCCTTTTTTACGATACACTTTCCCTTTGTTCGTGAAGAACAAAATAGTGTCGTGGGTAGACGTGTACAGTAAATGTTCAACAAAATCGTCTTCGTTTGTGCCCATGCCCTGCACTCCGCGTCCGCCACGCTTTTGACTGCGGTAAGTGTTAGCTGGCAAACGTTTGATGTAGCCATTATGGGTTAGCGTCAATACCGAAGCTTCCACTGGAATCAAATCTTCATCTTCGAACATTTCCGCTCCACCTGTCGTGATTTCCGTTCTCCGTTTATCGCTGAAACGTTCTTTTATTTCAAGCATCTCTTCTTGGATGATTTCAAGGATGCGGTGTTCATTTGCCAGAATATCCCGGAGTTCTTCGATCAATTTTACAAGTGCTAGATATTCTTCCTCGATTTTATCCCGTTCCAACCCAGTCAAACGCTGCAGGCGCATATCTAAAATCGCTTGCGATTGGCGTTCAGTCAAATTGAAATCAGTCATCAATCCATTGCGTGCCTGCTCAGCAGTCTGTGAACCACGAATTAAGGCGATAATCGCATCGATATGGTCCAAGGCAATACGTAAACCTTCTAAAATATGCGCGCGATCTTCCGCTTTGGTCAGCTCGAATTGTGTACGGCGGCGAATAACCACTTTTTGATGCTCCAAATAGTGGAAAAGAACTTCTTTCAAGCCCAGGACTTTCGGATGACCATCTACCAACGCCAGCATATTGATGCCGAAGCTTGTTTGCATAGCTGTTTGTTTATATAAATTATTTAGTAAGACACTTGCACTGGCATCTCTACGAACTTCGATGACGATGCGCATGCCGTTACGGTCAGATTCATCCCGCAGATCAGTGATGCCGTCTATCCGCTTATCGCGCACGAGCTCGGCAATCTTCTCAATCAAACGGGCTTTGTTTACTTGATAAGGAATTTCGTTGACGATGATAACTTCCTTACCATTGGCTTTCGTTTCAATATCGACAACTGAACGGATTAGAACAGAGCCTTTCCCGGTTTCATAAGCACGTCGAATGCCACTGCGGCCGAGAATGATGCCGCCAGTCGGGAAATCAGGGCCAGGAATGAATTCCATCAGCTCTTCTGTAGTGATGGCCGGATTGTCAGCCAATGCCAGCACGGCATCAATTGTTTCACCTAAATGATGCGGTGGAATATTGGTTGCCATTCCAACTGCGATACCGGAAGTTCCATTTACTAAAAGGTTAGGGAAACGGCTTGGCAAAACAACTGGTTCTTTTTCCTGACCATCGTAATTATCTCTGTAGTCAATTGTATTTTTGTTTAGGTCACGCAGCAATTCCATGGAAATTTTCGACATTTTGGACTCCGTGTAACGCATCGCTGCAGCCGAATCTCCATCGACTGATCCAAAATTCCCGTGTCCATCCACTAGCATATAGCGATAGCTGAAATCTTGTGCCATGCGGACCATGGTTTCGTAAACAGCTACATCACCGTGGGGATGGTATTTACCAATAACATCTCCGACGATACGTGCTGATTTTTTATAGGCCTTGTCTGAGGTAATTCCTAAATCATGCATTGCATATAAAATGCGGCGATGGACTGGTTTTAACCCATCACGCACATCCGGTAAGGCACGGGATACGATTACGCTCATTGCATAATCCAAAAAAGAAGTTCGCATTTCCGTACTTATGTTTATTTCTTCAACACCGCTGCTTGGCCGTTCAGCCATATCCGCAGCCTCCTCTCAACTTTACATCGCTTAAACGTCCAGATTTTTAACGTATTTCGCATTTTCTTCGATAAAATTACGGCGCGGTTCAACGTCGTCTCCCATTAAGATGTGGAAAGTTTCATCTGCTACCATCGCATCGTTCAATGTGACCTGCAACAGTGTCCGAACATCTGGATCCATTGTTGTGTCCCATAATTGTGTAGCGTTCATTTCTCCTAATCCTTTATACCGCTGAATATTCGGCTTCGGCGTTGGAGACAATTTTTCAAGTGCCACTTTCAGTTGTTCATCTGTGTAGACATAATCCACGTGCTTGCCTTGTTTGATCTGGAACAATGGCGGCTGAGCAATATAAATATAGCCAGCCTCAAGCAATGGGCGCATATAACGGAAAAAGAACGTCAGCAGCAAAGTGCGGATATGAGCACCGTCGACATCGGCATCGGTCATGATGACGACTTTATGGTAGCGCGCTTTTTCAAGATTGAATTCTTCGCCAATTCCTGTGCCCAGTGCCGTAATAATATTGCGAATTTCAGCATTTGTGAGGATTCGATCAAGACGGGCTTTTTCCACATTCAGGATTTTCCCGCGAAGCGGCAAAATGGCCTGGAAATGGCGGTCACGACCTGATTTTGCCGAGCCTCCAGCTGAGTCACCCTCAACGATATAAATTTCACTAATTTTAGGATCACGTGATGAACAATCGGCCAGTTTACCAGGAAGGCTTGATACTTCAAGTACTGATTTGCGACGTGTAAATTCGCGGGCTTTTTTAGCAGCCATTCGCGCATGGGAAGCCATAATTCCCTTTTCAACAATTTTTCGCGAAACGGATGGATTCTCCAACAAGAAGCGATCAAATCCGCCAGAGAATAAATTATTGACGATGGTGCTGACTTCCGTATTGCCCAATTTGGTTTTTGTCTGGCCTTCAAACTGTGGATCCGGATGCTTAATAGAAATAATTGCAGTTAATCCTTCACGCACATCATCGCCTGTCAAATTCAGGTCCTGCTCTTTCAGCATGCCATTTTTGCGGGCATAGTCATTGACTACGCGCGTTAAAGCAGTTTTAAAGCCCGATTCATGCGTTCCACCTTCATGAGTATTGATATTATTAGCAAAAGAAAAGATGTTTGCTGCATAGCCGGCATTGTATTGCATAGCAACTTCAACGGTAATGCCTTCTCTTTCAGCTTCAACGAAAATCGCTTCTTCATGGATCGGGTCTTTTGTTTTGTTTAAATGCTCGACGTATGACTTGATACCGCCTTCGAAATGATAGATTTTCTCTTTTTCTTCACCTTCGCGTTCGTCTTTCACGACAATTCTTAAGCCGCGGTTCAAATAAGCAAGTTCGCGCAGGCGATGGTCTAGAAGATCGAATTCATAAACGGTGGTTTCTTTGAAAATTTCACTATCTGCCTTAAAACGGATGGTAGTGCCAGTATGATTAGAATCGCCAATGACATGTAAATCTTCTGCTACTGCACCTCGTTCAAACTTGATGTAATGTCTTTTTTCATCACGATTAACGAAAACCTCTGTCGTTTCAGACAAGGCATTTACTACAGAAGCGCCTACGCCGTGAAGACCGCCTGATACTTTATAGCCGCCGCCGCCGAATTTACCGCCTGCATGCAACACTGTCATGATGACTTCAACTGCAGGGCGCCCCATTTTTTCCTGCATGCCAACAGGGATTCCGCGTCCGTTATCTTCTACGCGAATCCAATTGTCCGGTTCAATGGAGACTTTGATTTCGGTACAATGCCCGGCCAATGCCTCATCTATACTATTATCGACGATTTCCCAAACTAAATGGTGAAGCCCTCTTGAACCCGTAGAACCGATATACATCCCCGGTCTTTTACGAACGGCTTCTAGTCCTTCCAATACCTGAATCTGACTCGCTTCATATGCTTCTTGTAGACCTTTTTCTTCCATAGCCATTCCATTCACCTGCTCTTTCTTACACATTTCTTTATCCCGCTTCTTTGCAACCTGTGTTCTTCTATTTTTCCATGATCGGCCTTTGTCTAATAAGGGGAACTGTAGACGAAATCTTCGGTCACAATCAGCTATTTTACGGATTCCTTAGGAACAAACAGCCGGCATCTTATTTTTGTATGGGATAACGGCAATAATTTCAGCTATTCGGAGGATTTGTGCTGTTCCAATTTGGATATACACATGTTTTCACTCCTTGACTGTCCCGTGGGATACTTCAAAAAGACGCGCACTTTTAATTGTTTCATGTTGGATGCCTTCAACACTTGTCGTTGTGACAAATGTCTGCACGGATCCTTTAATCGTATTCAATAAATGGGACTGTCTGTAGTCATCCAATTCGGAGAGGACATCGTCTAGCAACAGCACTGGTGCTTCTCCAACTTCCTGCTTAATCAGCTCAATTTCAGCTAATTTTAAAGACAAAGCGGTGGTTCGTTGCTGTCCTTGCGAACCATAAGTCTGAACATCGTAACCGTTAACGAAAAATTGAAGTTCATCTCGGTGCGGACCTACAAGCGTTACGCCTCTTTCAATTTCACGTTTGCTCACTTCTACCAGTTTCTGCTCTAAAAAAGACGCCATTTCTTCAGGCGTCCATTCAGGCTTTAAACCGCTGATCGGTTGATAGCGGATTTGAAGTTGTTCTAGCCCACGGGAAATGCCGTGATGAATCGGTGCGGCCCATTTTTGCAAAAGTTCCATAAACTGATACCGCTTGCGGATGATTTTGACAGCCGATTCGATAAATTGTTCTGTATAGACGTCGAACATGACGTCATTAATCGTTTGTTTTCCGTAATGTTGCTTCAATATATGATTTCTTTGTTTGAGGAGTTTTTGATAAGTTACTAAATCATGTAGATACACTGGAGAAATCTGCCCAATCTCCATATCGATGAAACGTCTGCGCACTTGCGGACTTCCTTTGACAAGGTGTAAGTCTTCTGGAGCAAACATAACGACATTCAATTGGCCAACATAATCACTCAACCTGCGTTGTTCCAAATGATTGACTTTCGCTTTCTTACCTTTTTTCGACAAAGTGATTTCGAGAGGCAATTTGCCGTATTTACGGTAAACATCAGCTTTTATTTTACCATATTCAGCTTCCCAGCGTATTAGTTCCTTGTCATTTGAAGTGCGATGCGATTTTGCCATGGATAAAACATACAGTGATTCCATTATGTTGGTTTTACCTTGTGCATTTTCTCCTATGAAAACATTGATCTCTGGAGAAAAATCTAGTTCTAGCGATTCGTAGTTTCGATAATTGACAAGCTCAAGGCGGTCAATCCGCATCGAAGCTCATGCCTTCAGCGGTCACGATACGAAAATCTCCGAACTCTGGAATATTGATAAGATCATTTGGACGCAATTTTCGGCCTCTGCGGTTTTCAGCTTCTCCATTTACAAATACTTCGTGTTCTCCTAAAAACCATTTGGCCATTCCGCCTGAACTTATAGTATCCGTCATTTTCAACAATTGCCCAAGTGTTATATATTCAGTCTCAATCCCGATTTCTCTCAAAATGCACTCATCCTTCGATTCATAGTCTATCCCTCTATTTTATCCTATTTTAGCTAAAAAGTAAAAAGGATAGCCTAGATGGCTATCCTGAGGGTCTGTTTTAATTTCAATATGTTCGGACAGGAAGAATCAGCTGCAAAATTGAATCATCTAATGCTGATTTTAGGATGAATGGACGCATAGCTCCAGTAAACTGAATCACCACATCTTGTCCATCGATGGCTTTTAGCGCATCCATCATAAATTTGGCACTAAAAGAGATCTTCAGTTCTTCTCCTTCGATGCTTTGGGCTTGTAACTGTTCTTCTACTTTTCCTACTTCCGGCGAATTAGAAGATACTTCTACTTCATTGCCAGCTTTTGCTGAGAAGCGTACTACGTTATTGCGCTCTTCTCTCGCCAATAAAGACGCTCGGTCAATCGCTTGCAGAAGTGAACGACCATTTACGGTTACAGTCGTTTTGTACTCTGCAGGTATGAGACGAGTTGTATCAGGATAGTTCCCTTCTAATAGACGAGAGAAGAAAAGAATGTGCTTGGATTTGAATAAAACCTGTTGGTTGGTCATGACGATTTCGACTGCTTCAGAAGTATCGTCCAGGATTTTATTCAATTCGGTCAAGCTTTTCCCAGGAATAACAACGCTGTATTCACCTTCTGGTAATGTTTCGAGTTTTGTTTTACGGCGAGCTAGACGGTGGCTATCTGTTGCGACACAAATTAGTTCTCCATCTTTTACTTCCCAATGAACGCCCGTCAATACGGGACGTGTTTCTGAACTTGAGACGGCAAACACGGTTTCACGATTGATGGTTTTTAATAAATCAGCTGGAATGGTAAATAGACGATCATCTTGAATATCAGGTAATTGTGGATAATCCATAGCATCCAAGCCTATCAAATGGAACTCCGATTTGCCAGAACGAATATGAGTCTGGAAATTCCCTGTAATTTCAATTTCGACTTCATTAGTTGGTAATTTACGAATGATTTCTCCGAAAACCTTCGCTTGAAGAACAATACTTCCTCCATCAGTTACTTGGATAATTTGTTCCCCATCCTCTTCAGCCGGAATAAATGTCTGGATCGTGATGTCAGAATCACTGCCCGTCAATCTCATTCCATCAGAAGAAACGTCCATTTTAATTCCCGTTAAGATTGGAATGGTTGTTTTTGAACTTACTGCTTTCATTACATCGTTTAATCCTTCAACTAGTCGTTCACGTTTTATCTCGAATTTCATTCTCGAACCTCGCTTATATATATATTTTATTTAAAGGCTTTTAAAGTAATAGTAGTAGTAGGGGCTGTGAATATGTGGATAAGCCGTTTAAAGTCAATAAAAGCAGTTTATCCACATGTAGACAAACTGTGCATAAACTGCTTGCTAAATTACTGGGTTATCCACAGCCTTTTACTTGCCAAGCGCACTTTTGATATCTTTAACGTCCTGCTGGAGCTGCTGATTGTCTTTTAGCATTTTAGAGATTTTATCGTGGGCGTGAATTACGGTTGTATGGTCACGTCCTCCAAATTCCTCTCCAATTTTGGGTAAAGAGAAATCTGTCATTTCACGGGATAGGTGCATGGCGACTTGGCGTGGATACGCAATGTCTTTTGTACGACGTTTGGTTTTGAAATCTTCCAGTTTGACGTTAAATTGGTCACCGACTGCATTTTGGATGTCCAAAATCGTAATCACTTTCGGTTTCGAATTCGGCATGATGTCTTTTAAAGCTTCAGCAGCCAGTTCAGCGCTCATATCACGGTTGATCAAAGAGGAATAAGCCACAACCCGGATTAATGCTCCTTCAAGTTCACGGATATTTGAGTCAATAGAATTAGCAATATAAGTCATAACGTCGTTCGGAATATCCAGTCCATCAGCTTTTGCTTTTTTGCCCAAAATAGCAATCCGAGTCTCTAAATCAGGAGGTGTGATATCCGTGATCAAGCCCCATTCAAAGCGCGAACGGAGCCGATCTTCTAGTGTCGGGATCTCTTTGGGAGGCCGGTCACTCGAAATGATGATCTGCTTGGATTCTTCGTGTAGCGTGTTAAATGTATGGAAGAATTCTTCCTGTGTCTGCTCTTTACCTGCTAAAAATTGAATATCATCAATCAAGAGGATGTCTACACCCCTGTATTTGTCACGGAATTCACCTGTTTTATTGTCGCGAATCGAATTGATGAATTCGTTTGTAAATTTCTCCGAAGATAAGTAAACCACTTTGGCATTTGGATTGTGTTCTAGGACATAATGTCCAATTGCATGCATTAAATGTGTCTTGCCAAGTCCTACTCCCCCATAGATAAACAGCGGGTTATAAGCTTTTGCTGGCGCTTCGGCCACGGCTAAAGAGGCGGCATGGGCGAAGCGGTTGCCTGAACCAATTACAAACGTATCGAAAGTGTATTTAGGATTCAGCATGCCAGGCAAAAATTCTTGCTGCTGGTCTTGTCCCGGTTTAACACGAGGTGCGGGGAGTTGAAAATCATCCATATCTTGATCTTTGGGCACAACAAATTTAATCAGCATATCATCGCCGGTGGAATCCGATAAAATTCCAGTAATCAAATGTACGTAATGGTTTTCTAACCAATCACGGGCAAAGGAATTTGGCGCTGAAATAGTGACTGTATCATCCTGGTAGGACAAAAGTTTTGTCGATTTTAACCACGTTTCAAAACTTGGTTTGGAGATTTTTGTTTCAACTTGGGCTAAGACACTCGACCAAAGTTCGTCTAAGTGTTTCAA